>CALGIA010000467.1 GCA_937916005.1 uncultured Rhodospirillaceae bacterium | reverse complement strand
ATCCTTGATCGCCTCGGAAAATCCGATGATGGCGTTGAGCGGGGTCCGCAATTCGTGGCTCAGATGGGCCAGGAAATCGGTCTTCGCCCGATTGGCGAGTTGGGCGGCCTCGGTGGCGGCGCGAAGCTCCAGCTCGATGCGTTTCTGGGCGGTGACATCCGTGCAGGTGCCGGCCACCCGCACCGCCTCGCCGGACGATCCGCGGGTCGCCCGGGCGCGGAACCGGAACCAGCGAATGCCGCCCTTGCGGTGCGTCATCCGGTGCTCGACCTCGATCTCTTCGGTGCGGCCCAGAAGATGGGCGTCAATCGCTTCCTGCAGAATCGCCCGGTCGGCGGGATGAACCCGCAGCCGCCATGCCTCGATATCGCCGCCCAGTTCGCCCTCGCGATAGCCGAGAACATTCCGGAGACGGGGCGCGATATAAAGCTCATCGGTCAGGAGGTTCCAGTCCCAGATGCCCACGCCACCGGCCTCCATTGCCTCGGCGAGCCGTTCGTTGCCTTGGTTCGTTACGTCCGTATGGCGCGCGCGCGCTGTCAGATCGAGCCCGGTCCCCCGATAGCCGATGAACTTGCCGTTTTCATTGTCGAAGGCGGGGATGCCGGAAATCAAAATGCGCCGCGCGTCACCTTCCGCGCTGACGAGCTTGAGTTCGACATCGCGAAACGGCCGGCGTTCCTGGGTCAGATCAACCACGTGCAACAGGGTGTCATCGATTTCGCGAAAATGATTGAGCGCGAACAGATAGCGTCCTTCCATGGCGCGATCGGGCACACCGAAGACGCCGGCGACCCCTTCGGACACAAATGTGTAATTGAGATTGGCGTCGGTTTCCCACACCCAATCCGTCGATGAACGGACAAAATCCTGATAGCGCCGGGCAGATTCCCTGCCCTGGAGGGCCCCGCCAACGCGGTCTTCCAACTCGGCAAGAGAGCTTTTCAGCGCCTCAATTCGTTTAAAAATGTCTTCCGACATCGAGGCTTCGCCAGCCTTATACTCGTACAAAAGGGCGCCAATCCCTCAACCCGACTGTCGCAGAATTGACCGTTGAATTCTACCAGCGAAACGCTTCCAAATGATTTTGAAATGTCATGCGGGAATCGGGATAGAAACGGCTTGAATCCGCTGATTTCAACGGATTAGCACGTACAATTCCAGCTCGGATATTAACCATAACGAGAAAAAAATGACCGCCGGACTCCGATCCGGCGGTCATTGGGAAGAGCTTTCCCGAGGGATCAGTTCGCCACGTCGATTTCGACCCTGCGGTTCCCGCCGGTCCGGACGCCATCGTCGGTCTGGATGGCGACGACGTTTTCGCCCAACGAGCCGAAGCTCACCATCCTGGGCGACAACCCGCCGCCGGTCAGCTGGCCGACCACGGCCTGGGCGCGCCTTTCGCTGAGATCGAGATTGTAGTTTCCGGCGCCGGCCCGATCCGTATGGCCCGTCACATAAACCCGCTTGGCCTTGATCGCCTTCGCAACGGCAATCGCCTCCCTGATGGTCTTCCGGGCGGCATCGGTTATCCCCGCGCTATCAAATCCGAAATAGACCACGAATTTGCGGCTCTTTTTCATGGGTTTGTGCATGGGCTTGGCGGCCATTTTCATGGGCATGGTCTCAATCTCGGCCAGGGCCGAGAAAAAACCGGACCGGCAGGCGGTGATATCGTCGGGTTGGAAATTTTCTTCCTGTTCCTGCATCCAGCAATCGAACATCACCTGGGCGTGGGCCGCCGGGCCGGGCTTGTGTTCGCGTCCACCGGCGTCAAGCGCCGCCATCAGCCGCGCGCGGGCCGAGCTCAATTCGCCGACCTTGTTCTTGGGCAGTTTCCGCATGGACATGTCTTCTGGAAATACATCCGTACCCTTGGTGGATGCCGCCGCCCGCATGGCGAACGCGTCGGAATCCGCGTAGTCAAACTCGGCAAATTCGGCTTTGGAAAGTTTGATGTAACCGTCATACAGCGCCTTGGAGAAGGTGGAGCCCTGTGGGCTGAGGCTCTGTGCGCGGTCCAGTTCCATACCCGAACAACCGGCGAGCAAGGCAGCGGCAAGCAATGCGCCGGCCCTGAGAATATTCATGGAAAAATAGGTCATCACGTTCCTCCGGTAATCTCGATGTCCCCATCAAGTCGAATAATTATAGATCAACCGGAATCAGCTCGCAAAACCCAGAAGGCTCTCACCGACCCGACCGATACGGATCATTCGACGCCCGCACGCCAAATTCATTTGCCAGCAATAGAATTACCATTCTAGATCGAATTTCCAGGGCCGCGCAACGCAAATAACTTTCAAAGAACGATCCGTCAGGCTGCCGACCTGTATTGCCCGGTCGCCCTCCCTCCTGGTGCGGCATTAAGGCGAGCGTTGCGCCATTGATTTTCCGGGTCTGCTGCTTCATTGAAGGGGGCAGATTTAATGGAATAAGGATTATCCATGTTCATCGCGGGCAAGTGGGAAGAGGCCGCCGGCGGGCGCCGGTTCGACGTAACCAACCCGGCCAACGGCGAGGTGCTTGCCGATGTCCCCGACGGTGGGGCGCAAGACGCCGCGCGCGCCATCGACGCGGCATTTGACGCCTTTCCGGGCTGGGCGGGCGCCACCGCCTATGACCGGTCGCGCGCGCTGTTCAAGGCCTGGCAAATCATGATGGAGCGCAAGGAAGAGCTTGCCCTGACCATGACGCGCGAACAGGGCAAACCGATCCGGGCGGCCCGCAACGAAGTCCAATATGCCGCTGATTTCCTGCAATGGTATTCGGAAGAAGCCAAGCGGGTATACGGCGCGACGATCCCGTCGGCGCGGGCCGATCAGCGCTTTATCACATTGCGCCAGCCGGTCGGCGTGGTGGCCGCGATCACACCATGGAACTATCCCGTATCCATGATCACCCGCAAGCTGGCCCCGGCGCTGGCCGCCGGCTGCACCTTGGTCCTCAAGCCCGCCGAGGCGACGCCGCTCTGCGCGGTCGAAATGTTCAAGATTTTCGAGGAGGCCGGATTTCCGCCCGGTGTGGTCAATCTGGTGACCGCCGGCGACCCCGCCCCGATCGGCGAGGAATTCGTTTCCAACCGGAAAGTCGCCAAGCTGACCTTCACCGGGTCGACCCCGGTGGGGAAAATGCTGGCCGGGCGCGCGGCAGCCGAAATGAAACGCGTATCGTGCGAGCTTGGCGGACATGCGCCGTTCCTGGTGTTCGGCGACGCCGACCCGGTGCATGCCGCCAAGGGCGCCCAGCTGGTGAAATTCCTCAACACCGGCCAGGCCTGCATCAGCCCCAACCGGATGCTGGTGCAACGCGCGCTGGTCGATGATTTCGTCGGCACCCTGAGCGAACGGGTCGGGAGCATGAAGGCGGGCAACGGTCTGGAAGACGGCATTACCATCGGCCCGCTGGTCAATCAGGCGGCGGTCGACAAGGTGGCCGCCCAGGTCGAGGACGCCGCCGCCAAGGGCGCGGAGATCGTCTGCGGCGGCAAACGCCTGACTGACGGCGGGCTCGACAAGGGGTTCTTCTATGCGCCGACGGTGCTGGCGGGCGTGACCCCCGAGATGCGGATTTACCGCGAGGAAACCTTCGGCCCGGTGGCCCCGGTGATCGCCTTCGATGATGATGACGAAGCGCTCGCCATGGCCAATGACACCCATTACGGCCTGGCCGCCTATGTCTATACCCAGAACAACTCGCGCGCGATGCGCATGTTTGAAGGTCTGAATTTCGGCATCATCGGCATCAACGACATCAACCCGACCTCGGCCGCGGCCCCATTCGGCGGCATGAATGATAGCGGTCTGGGCCGGGAAGGCGGCCGGGACGGCATTGACGAGTATCTCGAAACAAAACTGGGCGGCTTTTCCATATGACCATTCGCATAGGCACATCCGAACAGGGCGGCA
>CALGIA010000466.1 GCA_937916005.1 uncultured Rhodospirillaceae bacterium | reverse complement strand
TCCCATTATTTCACGAGAGTATCAAAATACCTGCCGGCTCATTCACTAAATCCCAACCAAAAACCGACACATTGGGCGCTAAATCGACATCACGCTTCGGTCGTTCTATTGTGCCGGGACAGGGAGCCTCAGATGAACGACACCGATCTTGCCTTCATGCCGGCGTCCGATCTCGCCACGGAAATCCGGGCTGGGCGTATTTCGTCGCTGGATGCGACGGAAAATGTGCTGTCCCGCATCGAGGCCAGCCGCGAAACGCTCAACGCCTTCATCACCGTCATGGACGATTCGGCGCGGCAGGATGCGCGCCGGGCTGATGACGCCGCGGCGAAAGGCCAATCACTGGGCCCGCTGCACGGCGTTCCCATATCGGTCAAGGATCTGATCAACATCAAGGGGCTGCCG
Organism: uncultured Rhodospirillaceae bacterium; assembly: GCA_937916005.1. Taxonomy (GTDB): domain Bacteria; phylum Pseudomonadota; class Alphaproteobacteria; order MPNO01; family MPNO01; genus CALGIA01. Next base: position 2,793 of record CALGIA010000466.1, on the reverse strand, counting down.
ACCACGTTCGGCTCGCAGTTGATGATCGATAACATCGCACCGGCGGATGCGGTTTCGGTCGCCCGGCTCAAGGCGGCGGGCGCGGTCATCGTCGGCAAGACCACGACGCCGGACAACGCCCACAAGCTTTTGACCGACGCGCCGCTGTTTGGCGTCACCCGCAACCCGTGGGATCTCGACCTAACCCCGGGCGGCTCGTCGGGTGGCTCGGCGGTGGCCGTCGCCGCCGGGATTGGGCCCATATCGCTTGCTACTGACGCCGGCGCGTCGACGCGGCTTCCCGCCGCCTGTACCGGGGTTGTCGGGCTCAAACCGACACTCGGGCTGGTTCCCCATAACCAGGTGCCGGACGGGTTTCAGAATTTCATCCATCTCGGCATCTTTTCGCGCACCATCGCCGATTGCGCGCTGACCCTCGGCGTACTTGCCGGCGAACACGGGTCCGATCCGCTCTCCATGGGTGTTCCCACCGGCGAATTCATGTCCGGGCTCTCAAACGCCAGCGTCAAGGAGTTTCGTTTTGCATTCCGCCCCCTGCTGGGCAATGAAATCCTGGCAAAGGAAGTCCGCGCGGCATGTGAGAATGCGGTGGGCGTATTCGAAAAACTCGGCGGCGCGGTCACGCAGATCGACGAGGCCTTCGAAAATGCCGAACCGACCTGGCGCGTTCTGCAACAGTCAAACTGGGCTGTGCGGTTCGGCAAGGATATGGAAGAAAACGCCGACCGCATGGATTCGAGTCTGGTCGAGGGCGTTCGCGAAGGGCTGAGCTATTCGGGGCCCGACCTGCAACGCGCCATGTATGGCCGCACCCGGCTGTTCCGAGCCGTCCAAAGCTGGTTCGGCGACGTGGATTTCGTGCTGACCCCGACCATCAGCCGGCGGCCATTGAAGGCCAGCCACAGGGCGCTCGACCCGATCGAGATCGACGGCCAGAATGTCGGCGATATGCGTCGCAGCTGGTGCCCCTATCTCAATCTGTTCAATTTGACGGGGCACCCGGCGATCAGCATTCCCTGCGGCTGGACCGATGACGGCTTGCCGATCGGGCTGCAGATCATCGGAAGATGGTTTGCGGATGCCGGTCTGCTGGCGGTCGCGGCGGCCTTCGAAGCCGCGCAACCCTGGGCGGATCACCGCCCTCCGCACATTCCCAGATGAGGCTGACGCCATGAAAATTCTGGCGATTTTTATCGTTATTGCGGCAGTTATGGCGAATCCGGCATTGGCCGATATCAATAAAGGTACGGCTGCCTATAATGCAAAGGACTATACGACCGCCTATAGCGAATTCCTGGCCGCCGCCCAAGCGGGCAGTCCGCGCGCCAAGCTCAGCGTCGCCATGATGCATATCCGGGGACAGGGCGTGAAACGCGATTTTGACGTGGCGGTGCGCTGGCTGCGCGAAGCGGCGGGCCAGGGCGATGGAGACGCCAGAATGGTGCTCGGAGACCTCTATAGCCGGGACATTTCCTCGATCAAGGATCATGTGAAATCCTATGTCTGGTTGACCCTTGCGCTAAAAAAGGTGCGCGCCGACAAGCGCGCGACCACGCTGAAAATGCTTCACGCCCTGCGTTCACGGATGAAGCCGGACGAGATCGAACGCGCCCAGAAACTTGCCGCGCAATGGGCCGAACTCGATAAACCCAAATAAATTTCCGCCGGGGCGAGGCCGCAGAAATCCCATTTCCTCTCGCCATTGCGCCTGCCCTCCGCGCGCGTCACAATATCTACAATATTCAAAGGCCGGAGCGTAACCCGCCGCAATATGGGAGCCGACAATGGAATTCGGACTGAATTTCTTTCCAAGCTGTGGACCGGACGACAAATCCGCCGCCCAATATTGGGATGAAGCGCTGCGTCTGGTCGGGCTATGCGACGCGCTGGGCTACACCCATGTCCGCACGGTGGAACATTATTTTCATCCCTATGGCGGTTACAGCCCCAACCCGGTGGTGTTTCTGGCCGCCGCCTGCCAGCGATCGGCCCGGGCGCGCATGGTGACCGGCGCTTTATTGCCGGCCTTCAACAACCCGTTGAAGATGGCCGGTGAGATCGGCATGCTGGACGCGCTGTGCGGCGGGCGGCTCGATGTGGGGTTTGCTCGCGCTTTTTTGCCTCATGAATTCGAGACCTTCGGGATCCCCCTCGACGAAAGCCGCGCGCGCTACGATGAAGGCATGGCCCAGATCGCCAGGCTGCTGGAGGAAGAACAGGTTACATCCGACGGACAATTCAACAGCTTCCGCAACGTTACCTCGCTGCCACGCCCGACCCAACAACCGCGCCCGCCCTTCTGGGTGGCAGCACTGGCGTCCGAACAATCCTTCGTGGCCGCCGGGCGCAACGGCCATTCGCTGATGGCAATCCCCATGGCGGGGGGCAAGATGGCCGGTCTGCTGGATGCCTATCGCGATGCCTGGCGGGAAGCCGGCCATCCGGGCCAGGGCCAGATCATGCTGTCTTTTTCCATGCATGTGAATGAAGACGGCGATATCGCAAGGGCCGCATTCGGGCCCAATCTGGATTCCTATCTGGATGCACTGGTGGACGGCGCATCGGGCTGGCTCAACGGCGCCAGCACCAAGGAATACCCGGGCTATGACCGCATCATTGCCGAGCTCAAGGACGATTCATTCGAAAACCAGGTGGCGCGCGGCATCGCCTGGGTCGGCACGCCCGATGACGTCAGCGACATGATGAGGGAGTATCTCGACGGGCTCGGCGAGATAACCACCGCCTCGCTCCACATCCTGCCCCACCGCACCGACTACGCCGCCGCCGAAGCCT
>CALGIA010000465.1 GCA_937916005.1 uncultured Rhodospirillaceae bacterium | reverse complement strand
TGAGCCCGTCCGTAAACAATACCGGCGATGAAACTCTTTCCGCGGCCCAGGTGCCCGTGCTTGATCTGGCGGCCTATCTGGCCGGCGAGCCCGGCGCCCTGGAAACACTGGGCCGCGAGCTTTATGCCGCCTGCACGGGCATCGGGTTTTTCTATATCCGCAATCATGGCGTCCCGGATGATCTGATCCGCCGGACTTTCGATCAGATCGCGCGGTTTCATGCGTTGCCGCTGGACGACAAGATGCGTCTGAAAATCGACAACGGCAATATCGGCTATCTGCCCATGGGCACATCGACCATCACATCCAGCACGGTCGCGACCGCCAACACGCCAAGCCAGAACGCCGCCTTTTTCATCAAGAACGAACTGCCGCCGGATCATCCCGGTCTTCTGGCGGGGCATCGCTTCAAGGGCCCCAACCAATGGCCGGACAATCTGCCGGGTTTCCGCGACACCCTGCTGGAATATGTCGATGCCCAGCTGGCGCTGGCCCTGAAGCTGCTGCCCATCTACGCCACCGCACTCGACCTTCCGGCGCAATATTTCAATGATCATCCGGGGTTCCGGGACCCCGGTATCCGGGTGCGCATGCTGCATTACCCGCCGCAACCCGACCGCAAGCCAAATGTGTTCGGCGCGGGGCCCCATACGGATTACGGATTTTTCACGATCCTGCCCCAGTCGGACGTGGATGGGCTCGAGATTATGGCCGGTCCGGACGACTGGGTCCGCGCGCCCATGATGCCGGGTCATTTCCTCATCAATACAGCCGACATGTGCATGCGCATGACCAATGGGCTGTTTGGGTCAACGCCGCACCGGGCGGTCAATGAATCGACTTCCGAGCGCTATTCAGTCCCGCTGTTCTTCTCACCCGACGCCGATGTGGTGATGGAAACCCTGAACAGCTGCATCGGCCCCGACAACCCGCCGCAATATGAAGACATGTCGTATGGCGACTACTTCAAATCCCGCATCGAAAAGAATTACGACCACCAACAGAAAGGCGCGGCCTAGTGAATTCGGACTCAGGCGTTCAATCCGCCATCGGCCATGAACACGCCGCCGGTCGAAAAGCTGCTTTGATCCGACGCCAGGAACAAAACCGTTCCGGCGATTTCATCGGCCCGCGCATGACGGTTCAGCGGGATCGCCTGGTTGAGCATTTCCGTGGCGTCCAGGCCGAGCGCCGCGCCGAGGCGGTCCTCGATATCCGTCTGGAACCCGTTATCCACCGGGCCGGGCGCGACCACGTTGACCCGGATGCCGCGCGACGCCACTTCCTTGGCCACGGTTCGCATCAGGCCAATCACGGCGTGCTTGGACGTGGCATAGGCAACGATGTTGGGGTTCGACCTTACCCCCATGATGCTGGAGGTAATGATGATGCTGCCGCCGTCGTTCATGTGCGGCAGCGCATATTTGCAAGCCAGGAACGAGCCCTTGACGTTCACCGCCATGACCGCGTCGAAGACGTCTTCCGGATAGTCGGTAATCGGACTGATCTCGCCGCTGGCGCCCGCATTGCTGAACAAAACGTCGATTTTACCGAACCGGCCCACGGTCTGGTCGATGTAATTCCGCGTATCCGATGCCTGGGTCACGTCCGCCGAGACCGACAGGACACGGGTCCCATGACCGGACAACGATAGGGCGGCCTGGAAAAGCTGGGTCTCGTCCCTGTCAACCAGCGTGACATTTGCGCCTTCATCCAGGAGAATTCCCGCGCTGGCGAGGCCTATGCTGCCCGCGCCGCCGGTCACAATGCAGATCTTTCCATCCATCTGTCCCATTCGTCGGCTCCCCAACTGTTCGTTAAATCAGACCACTTTCCCCGGCCCCTTCCGCAAGCCTGCCAATATGCCGGTCCATCTCCCGAACCGCCAGATCGGCGTTCCGATCGAGGGTGGCCTCGAGGATGCGCTTGTGATCGTCATGAATTTCCGGCACGACGACTTCTTCGGGCCGGTAAAGACGGCGGTATCTGTCGCCCTGATCATAAAGCACCCGTAAAAATTTTCCCGACCAGACGGAATGTGCGCCGCTTGTTAGAGCTTCGTGGAATTTCCGGTGAAGTAACTCCCATTCTTCCCAAGACCCCGACCCGTCGGCAAGACTGCGTTCCTCGACCCGCGCCATAAGATGATAGGATGCAACGACACCCGCCTCCCACTCATCATTGCCCTTTTCGATGGCTGTTCTAAGAGCATTGCATTCGATCAACCGGCGGTGGGCGACAATATCGGTCAAATCCAGCATAGTGGCCGGTGGGATACTGAACCCTCGATGCGCCTCACTCAGAACAAGCCCTTCGGCAACCAGGCGTGAGAGCGCTTCACGGATCGGTGTCGGGCCGATGGCGTATCGGACCCGCATTTCATCAATCTTGATATGCGAATTCGGCGCCAGTTTTCCCCACAAAATATCCTGCCGCAATGTCCGGTAGGCTTTTTCCGAAAGCGTTTGCGTCAACTGGCGCCCCTTGATTCGGCAGTCTTCATCTTGACTGCGCAATTGACTCGACTCTATTTTTGCGCGTGAATGATATCAGAATCGGCATGATTATCGATAATTCATAATTGTATCGATGAAATGCTTGTTATAATGTATATCGGCAATTCGAATAGCGTCATAAAATTAAGCGCCAATTCTGAAATAACAGGGAGTTTAGCAGATGTCTAAAAAGATGCTTACCACTACTGCGGCCGCGCTGGCGGTTGCAACGGTTTTGGGCGGCGCCATGCCTGTTCAATCCGCTGAATATACATTGCGAATGCACACATTCATCCCGCCCGTCGCCAATCCGGCAAAGACCTTCCTGGCTCCCTGGGCAAAGAAGATCGCCAAGGATTCCGGCGGCCGCATCGAAGTGAAACCGTTCTGGGCCATGCAGTTGGGCGGAAAAGCCCCGCAATTGCTGGATCAGGTCCGCGAAGGCGTTGTGGACGTGGTCTGGACCCTGCCAGGTTTCACGACCGGCCGCATGCCCCGCGTCGAAACCTTCGAACTGCCGTTCATCCACAAGGACGCGGTATCCACCACCCTTGCCCTGCAGGATTTCCAGGCAAAGCATCTTGAGCCGGAACTTGGTGAATATCATCCGCTGTTGCTCCACGCACATGACGGTGAGCTGTTCATGACCAAGAATCCGATCCGGAAAATGTCGGATATCAAGGGCATGAAATTGCGCGCAGCCAATCGCTCCGGCGTCTGGCTGCTTCAGGCATTGGGCGCCGATGCCATCGGAACGCCGTTACCCCGGATTCCGCCAATGCTGTCCAAGGGCACCATCAGTGGCGCAATGCTTCCCTATGAAATCGCACCGGCCGTGAAAATGCACGAACTGGTCAAGTATTTCACCGATTTGGCGCCGCCTCAGTCTCGTATGGGAACGGCTGTGTTTACTTTCCTGATGAACAAGAAAAGTTACGCCAAACTGCCGGCCGATCTGAAAAAGGTGATCGACGCCAATTCAGGCCGCAATATCGCCCTCGCAGCGGGTAAAAACTGGCAGGCGATCGAGGCGCCGGGCCTGCGGGTCATGAAGTCGAAGAAAAAGAACGTGTTTTTCACTCTCAGCGTTGAGGAATCGGCCAAGATCAAAAAGGCCACTGAAGTCGTGTTCGATCAGTTCAAGGCGGACATGAAAAAGCACAACATCAATGGTCAGGAACTGATCGACGATGCACGCGCCATGATCGCCAAATACGCCAAGTAGTCCGATATGAAACTGATCTCGGCGACATTCGCCGTTGGGCTGAGTTGCCATGGCTGAAGGTTTGGAGACGACCGCCCGGCCCACCGACAAGGTGGGCCGGGTTCTCTATTGCCTGTCCGCCGGATTGGCGCTGTTCGGCAGCTTCGTCATTGCCGCGATGGCCGTCACGATTTCGGCAAACATCATCGGCCGCGCCTCTCTGGGCGCGTCCATTTCCGGCATCATCGATCTGATCGAATTATTGACCGGCACGGCCGTGTTTGCGTTTCTTCCCTATTGCCAGATCATGAGGGAAAACGTCATCGTCGATTTCGTCCTGACCAGCGCGCCGACCCGTGTCAAAACCTTTTGCGACGCGATCGGCAGTCTGGTCTTTGTGGTGCTCGGCGCCCTGCTGACCTGGCGCCTGATTCTGGGCGGCGTCGATATGTACAAATATAACGAAACCTTCACAACCATCGGATTTCCCCGTTGGTATTCCTTTCCATACGCCGCGTTCTGCATGACGCTTCTGATTGTCGTCTGCATCTACACCTTTGGGCGCAGCATAGCCGAAACCCGGGCCGCCCGGTTTTTCGACGATTCGCTGAACTCATAATGCCGATGATGGATGGTGACGATTCATGAGTGGTTTGGAATACGGCATTACGGGATTTGTCGTGCTGATGGTGCTGCTTGCCATCCGCATCCCCATTGGGGTCGCCATGCTGGCGGTCGGCATGGTCGGCTATCTGTCCATTGCCGGTTCCGACGCGTTGTTGAGCTATTTGAAAACCGAAACCTATTGGCGTTTCTCCACCTATGATCTGTCGGTCGCCCCCCTGTTCATCATGATGGGGCAACTGGCCGCCAAGGCCGGATTATCAACAGCTTTGTTCACGGCCGCCCATCGCTGGATGGGGCATTTTCGGGGCGGGGTCGCCATGGCCGCCGTCGGCGGCTGTGCCGGATTCGGCGCCATCAGCGGATCTTCCCTGGCGACCGCCGCCATCATGGGCAAAGCCGCCCTGCCCGAACTGAAACGTTTCAAATATTCCGGATCACTGGCCACCGGATGTCTGGCGGCGGGCGGAACCCTGGGAATTCTGATTCCGCCGTCGCTCATCCTGATCATCTATGCGATCATGGTCGAAGCGAATATCGCCACGCTTTTCCAGGCAGCTCTCATCCCCGGCATACTTGCCGCCTTGGGCTATATGGCGGTGATCGCCATTGTGGTTCGCATCTATCCCGATTCCGGCCCCGCCGCGCCCAGGGCCTCGCGACGGGAAAAATGGACGGCGTTGCTCGATATCTGGGCGGTGCTGCTGATCTTCGCCCTCGTCATGGGCGGCATTTATTCGGGTATCTTCAGCCCGACGGAAGGCGCCGGGGTCGGTTGTCTCGGAACATTTCTAATCGCCATCACCCGCGGCGGCATGCGCATGAAAGGCATCATCGAGGTCGCCCTTGGGACCGCCGAGACGACAGGGTTCATATTTCTCATCATCCTCGGCGCGGCGATATTCAATGCCTTCCTGGGCTTTACGGAAGTGCCGATCGCGCTGGCGAATTATTTCAAGAATTCAGGGCTTCCCCCCATCAGCGTCATCGTGCTCATGGTGGTCATATACATCCTGCTGGGATTCATCATGGACAGCCTGTCCATGATCCTGCTGACCGTACCGATCTTCTGGCCGATTATCGCGGTATTGGATTTCGGCATGCCGGTCGAAGACGTGAAGCTCTGGTTCGGCATCATTGCCCTGATTGTCGTGGAAGTCGGCTTGATCACGCCGCCTGTCGGGTTGAATGTCTTTGTCATCAGTTCCATGGCCAAGGACGTCCCCATGATCGAAACCTTCAAGGGCGTGATACCTTTCTTCCTGTCGGACGCTGTGCGGGTTGTCTTCATCATCATGTTCCCGACGGTCACGCTGATATTGCCCCATCTGTTGGCGATTGAGTGACGCGCCAACTCCCATGACCCGGGCTTTATAGTTCTTCCTGCTGATAAAGCCACATCAGACCGATCTGACCCTTGTCCTGGCCACCCTGCCCATTCAGCAACTGGTAAAGAGATTGAACCAGATTGGCGACCGGCATGGGTGAGCCGGTTTCACGGCCCATTTCACAGGCGATGTTCATGTCCTTGGTCATGATGTAGGTATCGCCGATGCCCTGGTAATCGGCGGAGGCCATGCGTCGTCCGTGAACCTGCAGCA
>CALGIA010000464.1 GCA_937916005.1 uncultured Rhodospirillaceae bacterium | reverse complement strand
TGATGAAGGGGAGGAAATTGCTGGGCAAATCTCGCCGGAAAGGACGATTTTTCCTGATTTTATCTTATCTAATGAACTAGAAAACAACCGTAACCCATTGTTTTATCGTAATTCACTAAGTGGCACGAAACTTGCATGTCCCTAAATGATGCCACCAGTCCGCGCAAATCGAATGATTGCGTCAGGAGAGACACATGAAGAAATATATTGGAATTATCGCAGGCCTTGCGGCGGCGTCCTTGGCCGCGCCCGCGGCGACACAAGCGGGGGACAAGAGCGTCCCGTGCCTCAAACGTAGCGTGGCAATTAAACATCTGGGTAAAAAATATTCGGAAACCCCGGTCGCCACCGGTCTCACCAATAACGGAGCCGTTCTGGAAGTCCTGTCATCCAAGACAGGTAAAAACTGGACTATCATGGTGACACTGCCGAACGGAACCGCTTGCATGATCGCGGCGGGGCAGAACTGGGAAAAAGTCCCGTTCTCGAAAATCTTCGGCCCCAAGGCTTAACCGAAACCACGAACCAGCCATAGGAACGGTCAGGCTCTTCTCGTCATGCCCCGGAATATTATGCCGTGGGCAGTTGGTGAAGTTTCTCCTTGACCCTCAGCTTTTGCCGCTTGAGCATCTGAACCAGCATGGGGTTGGGCGAAGCGCGATTGCGCTCATCTTCGATCGCGTCCTCGAGTTCGTCATGGCGCGCCTTAAGGGCGAGAAATCTGGATTGTGGCTCCATTTCGGCTCCATAAAATTCTAACTGCAAGTGAATGCGACTGAGAAATCTTTGCTTGTTTTGGTTTATATTTGATTAATCGTTCCCAGATAACGAGCCAGAACAAGGACATACATGTACTGTGGCTGGTGCCGCGCGCCCCGCTCCGCCAAATCGCCTCAGCGAATTGCGCCGGCTTCGGGGATTGACCCCGAACAAGCTTGCGGAACTGGTCGGAATCAGCGGCGTTGTGGTCACGGCCTGAAACGCAAGATATATGAACTGGTCAAGGCGGCCGGCCGGGTATAAAGCTGGCCTATTCCCTTGCAGAGGGACCACGACATATCCCTTGGCCACATGACTGAAGATCATGACGCAAAATAAAGCGACCAACCCATCGGTGATCTATCACATCTGCCGGCGCGAAGACTGGGATGCGGGCGTGAATGGCGGATTATACCGTGCGCCCGAACCGGATCGAGCCGACGGTTTTCTGCATTTTTCGACTGCCGGCCAGATCGTCGAAAGCGCGGCCCGGCATCGCGCCGGCCAATCCGGCCTGGTGTTGATCGAAGTCGATTGCGCAAAACTTGGAAACGAACTCCGTTGGGAAACCTCGCGCGGCGGCGCGCTGTTTCCTCATCTGTACGGCCCGATCTTGCTCACGGCTGTGACGGCCGTCCATGACCTTCCCCTGGGGCCCGACGGACGGCATCTATTTCCGGCATTCACCTGATCGGCAGCTTGAATTGGACGTCGTTTCGCACCATTTTACAAATCTCAGGGACGCGCCATAAAATTGCCCCGATTCGAGCCGTATGGATTATGTGTTTTACGAATACGGCCCGATCAAATCGGCCAGACAGCTCGGCCCAATCTAATCGGCAATGGGATAATAAATGCATATCACAAACCCCCGTTTCAGC
>CALGIA010000463.1 GCA_937916005.1 uncultured Rhodospirillaceae bacterium | reverse complement strand
CAGTTGACTTCAGTTGACGTGACTGACCAGGTGGGGAGTCTTGTTCCTGACTCTTTTTCCTGGCTCCCGATATTCTCAGAACCCACATGTCGGGACCACGAACCAGTTGCACGTCCTTCTGCGCCAGGGCAAGCGCCAACTGTTCCTGGTCACCGAGAAAACCGAGCCGGACGGTCGCCCGTGTCCGGGTCAGGGCAACCAGTTCGCTTTTTCGCACGAATGCAACATCGGCCAGTCTGCGCGCCAGGGTGACCCAGTCGGGCAATCCGTCGAGCGGAGCGACCGCGATGAGTTCCGCGTCCTGACCGAAGCGCAGCAGATTGTCGCTTTTCCAATCCTCTTCGATCTGGGACGACATGCTTTGGGCCGCGAATTTAATCAGCGCCGCCATTGTCTGACCGGGCTTGGCGACGAATCCGCGCACCATACTGCGGTCCTGGCCAACGACGGCGAACCGCGTCACGGTCACCTCGATCAAGGGTCGCCGGCTGACGCGGTCGCGTGACGGAACAGCCAGCGCCAGAACAACCCCCGCCGCACCGTATCGCGTGGCGATTGCCCGCAACCGGTCCACATCGCCGGTGATGACCTGTTCGGCGCTGATATCATTCACATCGGCCAAATTTCCGACCGGGTGCTTCATGGGCGCCAACCCATCGGCGGGCGGCAGCGCCGACCAGGCCGTACGCCACGGGTTCGGGTCATCCCAGAGCAGATACACCCCGGCGGAGCGGTAGACAGGCAAAACCAGCAAGGGCTTGCTGCGCGTGACGGCGAATGGAATCCCGGCGTCTCTCAGGTACTCGGTCACCGCCCGGCGTTTGAACCTGAATTTGAGCTTACCGAGATAGCGGATGGAGGATGTTTTTTCCTCATCCACCTCGAAATCACGGACCAGTGACGCAATCGACTCGGCGGAAAGCTTGGGAACATCAATTTGGCGGTCAATCGGCACCAGGCGATTGATCAATCTGCTATAGGCGGTCTCATGCCCCTGGGCCCGGGCCAGCACATGCGCGGCGGCGGCGTTTGCCGCCGTGGCGTCGACCGACACGCCCAGCACGGTAAAAACATCGGTCTCGTCGCCCAATGAAGCGGCGGCATTGGCGCTCCCCGGCAGCAAGGTCAGGGCCGACAAAATAATTCCCATAACAAGGGGACGCATATGGGGGCAATCTATCGTCATGGAAATCCATTTGTGAGCGTCTTTTTTCAGCGCCACGGAGCGCCGCTTCATGGTAACACTACCACTACGGAATTTAACCCATTGAAGCTTTCTTGCAAGACGGCGGTACGGTCATCAGTCAGTTCACATATAAAAATTCCGGGGTCGATATAAACGCCGGCGCGGCGCTGGTCGAAGCGATAAAACCATTGGCGAAATCGACGGCGCGACGCGGCGCGGGCGCCGAACTCGGCGGGTTTGGCGCTATGTTCGACCCGGCGGCGGCGGGCTTCAAGGACCCGATTCTGGTCTCGGCGACCGACGGGGTCGGCACCAAGCTGAAAATTGCCACCGCCACGGGCCGTCACGACACCATCGGAATCGATCTGGTCGCCATGTGCGTAAACGATCTGGTGGTTCAGGGGGCGGAACCCTTGTTTTTTCTGGATTATTTCGCTTCGGGCCGGCTTGACCCGGCGGTTGCCGAAGCCGTGATTACGGGAATCGCCGCGGGCTGCCGGACCGCCGGCTGCGCCCTGATCGGCGGCGAGACCGCTGAAATGCCCGACATGTATGCCGACGGCGATTACGATGTCGCCGGGTTTTCGGTCGGCGCGGTTGAGCGCGACGACATTCTCACCGGCGAGTCCATCGCCGAAGGCGACATAATGCTGGGGCTTGCCTCATCGGGGCTCCATTCCAACGGGTTTTCGCTGGTCCGGCGCATGGTCGCCGAACTCGATCTGGATTTGAACGCAACAGCCCCTTTCGATTCGGACCGGACATTGGGCGAAGTGTTGCTGACCCCGACCCGCATCTATGTCAAATCATGCCTCGCCGCCCATCGGGCCGGTCTGATCAAGGGCCTGGCTCATATTACCGGCGGCGGGTTTGACGAAAACATTCCGCGCGTTCTGCCCAACGGCCTCGCCGCCGAGATCGATGCAGCCACATGGGATTTACCACCGGTTTTCAAATGGCTAGTCGGCGCGGGCGTTGCTCCGGATGAACTTTCGCGCACGTTCAATTGCGGCATCGGCATGGTCGCGGTGGTCGCCAGGGAACAGGCCGCCGAAGCCGAAGGCATCCTTTCCCTGTCGGGCGAAACGGTCTGGCGCATCGGCGAAATGGTCGCCCGGACCCCGCAATTGCCGGCGGCTATCGTCACCGGAGCGGATCAGGCATGGCGCGGCTAAATGTCGCTGTCCTGATTTCAGGGCGTGGCAGCAACCTGCAGGCGTTGATCGATGGCTGCGCGGCGTCGGGTTTTCCGGCGCAAATCGGCCTGGTGATTTCTAATACGCCCGACGCCGCCGGGCTCGACCGGGCGCAAAAAGCCGGCATCGCAACCCATGAGGTCAACCATCGGGATTATTCGGATCGGGAAGATTTCGAGACTGCGCTCAACCAGGCGCTGACGGGCGCCGGCATCGAATTCATCTGCCTGGCCGGGTTCATGCGCCTCCTCACGCCCGGCTTCGTGAATCGCTGGAAAGACAGGCTGATCAACATTCACCCGTCCCTGCTGCCCGCCTATAAAGGGCTCGACACCCATACAAGGGTGCTGGCCGACGGCGTGCGCTTTACCGGCTGCACGGTGCATTTCGTACGCGCGGAAATGGACCATGGCCCGATCATCGTCCAGGCCGCGGTGCCGGTTCATGCCGATGACGATGAAGCCCGCCTGGCGGCGCGTGTGCTGGCGGCGGAACATCAATGCTATCCGCTGGCCTTGCGGATGATCGCCGACGGCCGGGTAAGCATCGCCGACGAGATCATCACCATCAGGGGAATCGATTCACCCGATACGGTGTTGATCAACCCCATAATTGATTGCTAAACAGGTTCCGAAGGCTTTATAGCTTCGACGTCGAACCAATAATACGAGGAGAGCCCGATGGCTTTTGACATTCAGACCGAAAACAAGCGCCATCTTGCCGGGTGGCAGGGCTTTTGCAAATTTTCGACCTACTCGATCGTCGTGATCGTGATCACGCTGCTCTTGTTAGCGAAGTTCGTAGTCTAAAACGCCCAAAGCGATCTAGCCGACGATATCGAGTTCCGAAAAGAAGAACGCGATTTCGATAGCGGCATTTTCCGGCGAATCCGATCCGTGCGCCGAATTGGCTTCGATGGATTCGCCGAACTCCTTGCGAATCGTGCCTTCATCCGCATTGGCGGGGTTGGTTGCGCCCATCACTTCGCGGTTGCGCGCGATGGCATTTTCGCCTTCCAGGACCTGGACCAGAACCGGGCCGGACGCCATGAAATCGCATAGATCATCAAAAAAGGCGCGTTCCGCGTGAACCGCGTAAAATTTCTCGGCCTGTTGACGGGTCATGAAGAACCGACGCTGCGCAATGGAGCGTAAGCCCGCGGCTTCGAGGCGCGCGGTGATCAACCCCGTAATATTGCGGCGCGTCGCATCGGGTTTGATTATGGAAAGGGTTCTCTCAATCGCCATGGTCTTCTGAAGCTCCAAATTTGGGAATCGCCGGGCTTATATACGCATCACGCCCGCCCGGCAACCGACTTATTGAATATGGTTAATTTGTAGATGATTGTTTGCGCGGCGGTCGCCCCGTGCTAAACGCCGCATCGTGATACAGATATCTGACCTCACATACCGGATTGCCGGGCGTACAATACTCGAAAACGCCACAGTTACGGTGCCTACCGGCGCCCACGCGGCGCTGATTGGGCGCAATGGCGCGGGCAAGACGACCCTGCTGCGCCTGATTACCGGCGAGTTGCAATCGGACGGCGGATCCATTTCGCTGAACCGCCGCGCACGTCTGGGAACATTGGCCCAGGACCCGCCGGCCGGGCCCGGGAGCCTGATCGAGACGGTGCTTGCCGCCGATCTGGAAAGAACCTCTCTGCTGGAAGAAGCGGACACCGCGCAAGACCCCATGCGTATCGGCGATATCCACAACCGCCTGGCCGAAATCGGCGCCCATGCCGCGCCGGCGCGCGCCGCCGAAATTCTCGGCGGGCTCGGATTTTCCGCCGCCGTACAGGCCCAATCCTGCGATGAACTGTCGGGTGGCTGGCGCATGCGGGTGGCGCTTGCGGCCGTGCTGTTTGCCCAGCCCGACGTGCTGCTGCTCGACGAGCCCACCAACCATCTGGATTTCGAAGCGACATTGTGGCTCGAAGCCTTTCTGGCGAAATATCCCGGCACGCTTCTGGTGGTCAGCCATGACCGGGAGTTGCTGGACAAGGTCGCCGACCGCACGCTGCATCTCGAAAACGCGACCCTGACCAACTACACCGGCAATTACACCCGCTTCGAACGCACGCTGCGTGAACGGCGCATGACCCAGGCGCGGACCGATGCGGCCCTGATCGCCCAGCGCGAACGGATGATGGAATTCGTCGAGCGGTTCCGGGCCAAGGCGTCCAAGGCGCGCCAGGCGCAAAGCCGGCTGAAGTTGTTGGAACGTATGGACGCGCCGGTCGCCATCATCGAATCGCGGCCCATTGTATTCCAGTTTCCCGACCCGGAACCCATGCCGCCACCGCTGATCACCTTGGAAGACGCCGCCGTCGGCTATGACGGCGCGCCCGTACTGCGCAAGCTGGATTTGCGGATCGACATGGACGACCGCATCGCGGTGCTGGGTCCCAACGGCAACGGCAAATCAACCCTGGCGCGGCTGCTGACGGGAAGACTCAAGACCATGGCCGGCCGGATGACCGCGTCATCCAAGGTCCGCGTCGGCTATTTTGCCCAGCATCAGACCGAGGAGCTCGACCCGGAACAAACGCCGTTCCAAGTCATGAGAGCGCTCGAGCCCGATACGCCCGAGCCGAAATTGCGGGGCCATCTGGGCCGGTTCGGCTTTGCCCAGGATCAGGCCAATGTGAAGATATCGAATCTGTCGGGCGGCGAAAAGGCGCGGCTTCTGTTTGCGGTCACCAGCCGGGCAGCGCCCCACATTCTGGTGCTTGACGAACCAACCAACCATCTCGACATCGAAGCGCGCGAATCCCTGGTCCAGGCGCTCAACGCCTATTCCGGCGCGGTGATCCTGATCACTCATGACCCGCATCTGATTGCCCTGGTCGCCGACCGGCTCTGGCTGGTGGAGGACGGATCCTGTCAGCCGTTCGAAGGCGACATCGAAGATTATCGCCGCCATGTGTTGCAACAACGCCGGGCAACGCGCCGCGCGGATCGTCCCGACGCGAAATCCGGCAAGGACGACCGCCGCGACCGCCGGCGCGAGGCGGCCCAGGAACGGGAATCGACGGCCGCGCTGCGCAAGGCCGCGCGCAAGGCGGAGGCGCGGCTGGAAGAGATGTCGGGCGACCTGAAGACACTCGAGGCGAAACTTGCCGACCCTAAATCATACGAAGAAACGGGCGAAAAACTGTCCGACCTGATTTATCGCCAGGGCGAACTGAAGAAAAATCTGATCGTCGCCGAAGAACGCTGGCTGGCCGCCCAGGAAGCCGTCGAAAAAGGCTAGGTTTTTTTTCGGATATGCGCGACGCACAATG
Organism: uncultured Rhodospirillaceae bacterium; assembly: GCA_937916005.1. Lineage (GTDB taxonomy): Bacteria > Pseudomonadota > Alphaproteobacteria > MPNO01 > MPNO01 > CALGIA01. Next base: position 1,076 of record CALGIA010000463.1, on the reverse strand, counting down.
CTGATATCACCAGCGCACCGCCGGCAAGCTGGAACGGCGTCAAGGTCTGTTCCAGCACCAGATAGCCCAGAACAACCGCGGACACTGGCTCAAAATTCATGATCATGGATGTCCGCACCGGACCGATCATCGAGGCCGCGACGAAAAACAGCGTGACTCCGACGCCATAAAAAACCGGAATCAGGAAATATCCGATCCATGATTGCCGCGTTGCGGGGAGTTTAACATCGCCGGTAAAGGCCAAATAGACGGCAACGATAACCAGCGCGGAAATCTGAATGTGGAATGTCACGGGTCGTGAATCGCCACCCCGGGTCAGCCAGCTATTGCCGACGACAACCAGGCTCCAGGACAAGGCGGTAAAAACGGCATACCAGGCGCCGATCGGATTGAAGCCATCGCCGGTGACATTGAAGACCAGCAACAATCCCAGAAATGCGGTGACCAGACCACCGCCCAGCATCCAGGTCAGGCGATCCTGCCCGACCACACTGGCAAACAGCCCGACCAGCAACGGATAGATGTAAAATATGATCATGGTCAGCCCGACCGGGATATGGGCCAGCGAGTTGTATAGAAAATAGGACTGCGCCGCCTGGGCAATTCCAAGGGCGAATGCCATCACGCGCGCGCGCGGCGGCAGCATGATCTTCGCGCCCGATGCCCGGAGTATCACGAAGAGCACCACGATCGCGCCCATGAAGCGAATCAGCATGACTGCCGACGGGTTGGCGCCACCGCCATAGGACACCACGGCGGAAACCGACGTTCCGGCAAGCAGCATTGCGGCCAGGAGAACAATGGCGGTTCCCGCCAGCCCACGCGAAACAGTCATGAAAATCCTCTCCCCGCCCGCGGGTCAATATCCGGCATGGCGGACGAAAAAAGGACGATGTTTGTCAAATAGTCCCAGCGCTACTTGCCAAAAATCGCCAGTGCGCCAAAGAATGTTTTCTGTTTCATGATCATCCCCATCACTTCATTTTCATGAACGCCGGCCTGCGCCGATCGCAATCAGTTTAGCCTGATTGGGGGAGATTGTGACTCTGCTTCGCGGCAAAGGCAACTCGAGCGGG
>CALGIA010000462.1 GCA_937916005.1 uncultured Rhodospirillaceae bacterium | reverse complement strand
CCACCGACTCTCGAGTGTTAACGGGGCGACATTGATAGACGTGGAAAGGGCGCGTAGCGGACCTTTCCGCTCGTTAGTCCCACACAAATAACCCAGTGCCCGGTTTCATCCCGTTCGGTCCGCCAGTTCGTGTGGCGCGTGTTCCGACCGCTCACAAAAAAGGGCGGACCAAATGATCCGCCCTTTGATGTCCGTGCGCCCGAACCGCCCCGTCAGTGCACCTTGCCCGGCAATTCGGCGATGGCGGTGTCGATGAGCTGGTTGGCGCGGGTTTCGTCCAGATGGTCGGTGATCAGTTTCCGGGCGGCGGCCAGGGCCACGTCGATGGCGATTTCGCGGACTTCCTGCAGGGCTTCGGCCTCGGCCATGGCGATTTTCTCGCGGGCCATTTCCTCGCGCCGCGCCAGGGTGCGTTCCAGGGTCTCGGTGGCTTCCCTGGCCTGATGCTCGGCGTCCTCGCGGGCCCGGGACAGAATTTCTTCCAGCTCCTTGACCGCATCGCGCTGCTTGCGCTGATATTCGGCCAGCAGATGCTGGGCTTCCTCGCGCAGCTCGGCGGCTTCGTCCAGGGTGGCCTTGATCCTGGCGGCGCGGCCGTCAAGGGCGGCGCCGATGGCCTTGCCCGCCGGCTTGAAAAGCCCGCCCATCAGGATGATGAAGCCGATGGCGACCCAGAATTCGGGTGACTGCAATATCTGACCCATCAGGCCTGCCCCCCGGATGCGGACGGCATGGCCTGGGCGACGGCGGCGTCCGCATCGCCTTTAGACACATCCACATCGACCAGCTTTTGCGCCGCGGCCAGGGCCAGATCTCCGGCAACGCCCCGGAGATCGGCAAGGGCTTGCCGGCGCGCGTCCGCGATGCGGCTTTCCGCGGCGGCGGCTTCCGTGGCGAAGCGCGCGGACAGTTCGTCCTGGCGCTGGGCCGCCTGTTCGGCGAACGCTTCCGCGCTTGCCCTCATGATCGAATGCGCCTCGTCCCGCGTCTTGGCCATGGCGGCCTCATAGGCGGCCAGCACCGTTTCGGCTTCCTTCTTTACGGATTCGGCCTTCTGCAAATCGTCCTCGATGCGTTCCTGCCGTTCCTGAAGAACATTGGCGATGCGGGGCAACGCCGATTTCCACATGATGAAATACAGGGCGCCAAAGGTCAGGACCAGCCAGACGACCTGACTGAGATAGGTGCTGATCTGTTCAAGTTGCGGCATGGGTGTGTCCCTTTAAAGACGCGCGTACGCGGGTCTCAGCCGAACAGGATGACCAGGGCGACAACCAGCGCGAACAGCGCGATGGCTTCCACCAGGGCGAAGCCCAGCATGGTCATCGGGAACACATCGCCGCGCGCCGCCGGGTTGCGGGCGACCGCCGAGATGAAGGATGCGAAGATCGAACCGATACCGATGCCGGACCCGATAACGCCGATAACGGCAAGGCCTGCTCCGATGACTTTCGCTGCTTCTAGTTCCATTGTCTTTCCTTTCGTGTGGGTCGTGTAGGCCGTAATGACCGACTATTTCAGATGTTCAGGCGCCGTATCAGTGCAGATGCAGCGCGTCGTTGATGTACAGGCAGGTCAGAATGGTGAAAACATATGCCTGCAGGAATGCGATGACCATTTCCAGCCCGCTCAGCGCCGCGACGAAGGCCAGGGGCAACACGCCGATCGCGCCCAGCGCCGGCACGAAGCCCGCGAACACTTTCAAAAGCGTATGGCCGGCCAGCATGTTGGCGAACAGCCGGACCGACAGGCTGATGGGGCGCGACAGATAGGAAATGATTTCGATGGGGATCAGCAGGGGCCACATGGCCACCGGCACGCCGGGCGGTGCGAAAATGGTGAAAAACCTGACGCCGTGCTTGACGAAACCCAGCACCGTCACCCCGACAAACACGGCCATGGCCATGGCGAAGGTCACGGCGATGTGGCTGGTGAATGTGAAGCTGTAGGGAACCATGCCCAGCATGTTGCCGAACAGGACGAACATGAACAGGGTGAACACGAACGGGAAATAGCGCCGTCCTTCATTGCCCACCGTATCGCGGATCACGCCGGCGACGAATTCATAGCAAAGCTCGGCCATGGACTGCCAGCGGCCCGGGACAAGCGCGTGCTTGCGCATGCCCATGATCAGGAAAAGCGATACGCCGACAAGCGCTATCACCATGAACAGCGATGAATTGGTGAACGAAATATCCGCGTCGCCAATTTCAATAGGCAGCAGCGTCTTGATTTCGAACTGCGCCAGGGGGCTGTGTTTTTCCGACAAGTTATCCTCGTTTCCGGTCAGGTTTTGCGGGGGGCGTCGCCGTCGTTATCATCGTCAACGTCGCCGCCGCTCGTGTTGTCCGCAGACCCTTTTTGTTCTTTCGCTTCGTTTTCCGTCAATTTCCGTTCCGCCGAATATCCGACGGCCTGGCTCATTCCCAGCATCGTCCGATAGACATTCATCATGCCGGCCGCGGAGCCGAGCAGGAAGAACACCACCAGTAACCACGGCGTGGTATCGAGCCACCGGTCGAGCAGAAAACCGATTCCCGCGCCGACGCCGATGGCAGCGACAAGTTCCACCCCGATACGCATCGCCATTCCCAGCGCGCCACGGGTGTTATCGTCCCATTTCGCGGCCGGTCTGTTGCCTTCCTCCTGTTCCCGGAGCCGGCGAAGCCGGTCATCGAGATCTGAAAGAGAGTCAGGCTTGTTGCGTTCGATCATCGACTGATCATCGGCTGGAAATGCCTCCACACCCCACAACATGGCCACCACCATGCCGTGAAGCGGTCGCACCATAGGGATTGCCCTGAATCCTGTCAAGCAGCATTGGGGATGTTATAACATGCTGATATTAAACGAAAAAAAACGTCATCTCAGGCCGATTCCCGGAGCTCCACGGCGGCCTGCAAATCCACCGATACCAGTTGGGAAACGCCCTGTTCTCCCATGGTGACGCCATATAACCGATCCATCCGCGCCATGGTGAGGCGATGATGGGTAATCAGCAGAAAACGGGTCGACGATTCACGCGCGATTTCGGCCAGCATGGTGCAGAAACGATCCACATTGTGGTCGTCCAGCGGCGCATCGACTTCGTCCAGCACACAGATCGGCGCCGGATTGGTCAGGAACACCGCAAACAGCAGCGCCAGCGCCGCCAGAGCCTGCTCGCCGCCCGACAGCAGGGACATGGTCTGGAGCTTTTTGCCCGGCGGGCTCGCCATGATTTCCAGCCCGGCCTCGAACGGGTCTTCCGCCTCGGTCAGGGCGAGATGGGCATGCCCGCCGCCGAACAGCCTGACATAGAGATCCTGAAAATGACGGTCGACCTCGGCGAATGCGGTCATCAGCCGTTCCCGGCCTTCCCGGTTGAGGCTGGAAATGCCCTGGCGCAGGCGGGCGATTGCGCTGGTCAGATCGTCGCGCTCCGACACCATCGTGGTGATTTTCTCATCCAACTCCTCGGCTTCGGCTTCGGCGCGCAGATTGACCGGGCCCATATTTTCCCGTTCGCGCACCAGGCGCTCCAGCCGGATTTCGATCTTATCCCGGTCCGGGAGTTCCTCGCCGGGCTTGATGCCGATGGAGTCGAGAATTTGCGACGGTTCGCATTCGATGCGCTCGCTGATCCGCTCGACAATGGCCGCTATTTCCTGCCCGATCTGTTCCACCGCGCCCTCACGCCGGACGCGGTCCTCGCGCTGGTTGGCCAGCAGGGATTCCGTGGCGCGCAGGTCGCGGGCCAGTTCTTCCAGCTCGGATTCGGATCGCGCCAGGGCGTCGCCTGCCTTGTCCCGGGCAGCCTCCGCGATCTGGATCTGATCGATCAGGGCGGCGCGCTGGGTGGCGATTTCCGCCGGGCGCGCCTGCAGTTTTTCCAGCTCATCGGTCGCCTGGTCGCGCCGCTCAGTCAGTTCGCGCTGCTGTTGATCGGCGTTTTGGGTTCTCGCCTGCCATGACGAGATCTCCGCTTCAATGGTTTTGAGCCGTTGCCGCCGCGCGGCGGAATCGTTGGACAGCTTGTCGTGGTCCCGCTGGCGTTCGGCCAGGTCGGCGCGCCGGGCGGCCAGTGCCGTGCGGCGGGTGGTGATTTCGTCGCGCTGCGCGGCCAGATCGCTGGCCTGGCCCTGTTCCTCCCGCGCCGTCTGGAGCTGTCCTTCGATCTCGGCCAAATCCTGACCGAGCCGCTCCATGAGCGTCGTGATGGCGTCAAACTGGGACCGCGCATCGGCCGCGGCCTGGGTCAGGCTGCTTTCCATATCCCGGGCCTCCTGAAACTGGCGGTCCGTGTTCCACAACAACTCGCGGGATTCCTTTTCCCGGGACGTAGCCTTCAGCAGGGTCTCGCTGGCGCTTTCCAGCGCGGCTTTGGCGGTCTGCGCCCGGCTTTCCAGGCCCGGCAGTTCGGCCTGCAGATCCTCGAACCTGTTGCGCTGCGCCAATCGGTTGGCGGCGCTGGTGACCGCGCCGGATTCCGTGGTGAAACCGTCCCAGCGCCACAGCGCGCCGGATGTGCTGACCAGCCGTTGGCCCTGCAGCAATTGTTTCGCCACCATCGCGCCGTCGGCTTCGTTCTCGACCAGACCGATTTGCGACAGTCGGCGTTGCAGCGCCGGCGGTCCCTTGACGATTTCGGTCAGGGCGCGGGCGCCCGGCGGCAGGGCTGGCGGGTTCGGGTAGGGCGCCAGGTTACGCCAGAAGACCGGGGCCGCTTCGTCGGCCGGCGCGACAAGATCGTCGCCGAGCGCCGCGCCAAGCGCCACCTCATAGCCGGGTTCGACGGCGATCGCATCGATCATCGGCGGCCACAGATCGGCGTCCTCGATTTGCAACAGGTCGGACAGCGCACCCGCGGAAGCCCGTTTCTTGGCGGCTTCGGCTTCCGCCGTCTGATAGGTTTGGCGCGCGTCATTTTCGGCGGCCTGTGACGATACGCGAAGCTGCTCCGCCTCCAGCACATCGGCGCGCGCCTTTTCGAGACGTTCCCGCGTGTCCGAGGCGGCGGTCTGCGCAATGGCGAGGTTGCCGGCCGGGCTGTCTGATTCGGAAATCTCGTTTCGTTTGGCTTCCGCCTCGGTGCGCTGCTGAACCAGCCGGTCGCGGCGCTTGTCCAAATCGACGATCCGGCGATTCAATTCACCCTGGCGGGTTTCCTCGGTGACGACGGCCCGGGTGAATTCGCTCAGGGCTTCCTCAAAACCATTGACTTCGTTCGAGGCTTGCAAAAGCCGTTCCGACGACAAATTCAGCTCCGTCGCTTCATCGCCCTGCGCGGCCAGAAGTTCCTGGGCTTCCGCCGACAGCAGATTCCGCGCATTTGCCGCATCGGTGGCCAGACCCTGTTCACGCTCCATATCGCCGTCAATTTGAACCAGGCGGGATTGCAGCATTTCGCGGGCGGCTTCGAGCCTTTTCTCCTCGGCGTCGAGCGCGTCACGGGCGACCATCATCCGTTGCAGCGCGGCTCCGGTTTCGGCGCTCAATTGCCTCAACTGCGGCATTTTCGCCGACGCATCGGCCTGCATTGCCGAGGCCGCCGCCGCCAGCCGGGTGGTTTCGCCCACGGCCTCTTCGGCCTGTTTCAAATCCGTGCGGGCGGCCTCAATTCTGGCATTCGCTTCAATCCAGCGCTGGTGCAGCAGAATTCCCTCGGCGCGCCGGACATGGTCGCTGAGATTGCGGTAGCGCGTGGCCTGGCGCGCCTGGCGCTTGAGCCCCCGGAGTTGCTCATCCAGCGAGCCCATCAGATCGTCGAGCCGTTCCAGATTGGTTTCCGCCGCGCGCAGACGCAGCTCTGCCTCGTGCCGGCGCGAATGCAGACCGCCGATCCCGGCGGCTTCTTCCAGCAGATGGCGACGGTCGGCGGGCTTGGCATTGATGATCGCGCCGATGCGGCCCTGGCTGACCAGCGCGGTCGAACGCGCGCCCGACGACACATCGGCGAACAGGGTCTGAACGTCGCGCGCCCTGGTTTCCCGGCCATTGATCCGGTAAGTCGACCCGCTGCTCCGTTCGATCCGGCGCGACACATCAAGCTCGGTCTCGTTATTGAAGGTCGGCGGCGCCGATAAATCCGCGTTATCGAGCGTCAGGATCACTTCGGCCAGGTTGCGGGCCGGGCGGTTCGCGGTCCCGCCGAAAATGACGTCATCCATCTCGCCGCCGCGCATCTGCTTGGCGGAACTTTCACCCATGACCCAGCGCAGGGCCTCGACCAGATTGGATTTGCCACAGCCGTTGGGACCGACGACCCCGGTCAGCCCTTCGTCAATATGCAACTCCGTCGGCTCGACGAAGGATTTGAAACCGGTGAGGCGTAATCTTGAAAAATGCAATTTATTCGACGCTGTTGGTTTAAGGTGCGGTGTCTAGTTTTTCGTCAACAGGGGGTCGATAACGGTCTTCAACTGCTCGAAGGTCAGGCCGCCGTCGAATTTCCGCCCGTTGACGAAAAGCGTGGGCGTTGAGTTGATCTTGAAGGATTTCGCCCCCAGCAGACGCTGTTCGAGGACCGAGGTCTGGGTTGCCTTGTCCTTGAAACAGGCCTCGAATTTTTCCGGGCCCAACCCGCCGAGCCGGGCAATCTGGCCAAGGGATTTCATCGGGTCGGCGCTGCGCGCCCAGCGGCTCTGATCATTGAACAGAATGCCAATGAACGGGAAGAACCGGTCGCGTTCAAAGCAGCGCGCCAGCATCGATCCGGCGAGCGCCAGCCGGTCGAGCGGGAAATCCCGATAGATGAGCCGGACCTTGCC
>CALGIA010000461.1 GCA_937916005.1 uncultured Rhodospirillaceae bacterium | reverse complement strand
TTTTTGGGCTCGACCATCCATGGCTATGGCTGCGCGGGCGTGAACTATGTCTGCTACGGCATCATTGCGCGTGAGATCGAAGCCATCGATTCCGCCTATCGTTCCACCCTGTCGGTTCAGTCCAGCCTGGTGATGTGGCCGATCTATAATTATGGCAGCGAGGAACAGCGTGAAAAATATCTGCCCAAGCTGGCGACCGGCGAATGGGTCGGCTGTTTCGGCCTGACCGAGCCCGATCACGGTTCCGATCCGGGCGGCATGATGACGCGGGCGACCAGCGTCGATGGCGGGTTTGTGCTCAAGGGTTCCAAGATGTGGATTTCCAATGCGCCGATCGCCGATGTGTTCGTGGTCTGGGCCAAGGACGACGAAGGGGTGATCCGGGGCTTTATCCTGGAAAAGGGCATGAAGGGCCTGTCCGCCCCCAAGATGCATGGCAAGCTGTCGCTGCGGGCCTCGATCACCGGCGAAATCGTGATGGATGACGTGTTCGTGCCGGCGGAAAACAAGCTGCCCAACGCCAAGGGGCTGGGCGGCCCGTTCGGTTGTCTCAACAATGCGCGCTATGGCATCGCCTGGGGCGCCCTTGGGGCCGCCGAATTCTGCTGGCATGCCGCGCGGGAATACACCATGGAGCGCAAGCAGTTCGGCCGTCCCCTGGCCGCCAATCAGCTGATCCAGAAAAAGCTCGCCGACATGCAGGCGGATATCGCGCTCGGCCTGAATGGCTGCCTGCGACTGGGCCGCATGATGGATGACGGGACCTGCGCGCCGGAGATGATTTCCCTGATGAAGCGGAATTCCACCCTGAAAGCGCGTGATATCGCCCGGGAAGCGCGCGACATGCACGGCGCCAATGGCATCATGGACGAATACCATGTCATGCGGCATATGATGAACATGGAAACGGTGACCACCTATGAGGGCACCCACGATGTCCATGCGCTGATACTCGGCCGCGCCCAGACCGGTATACAGGCCTATTCATAGACCATATCGATAGCTTTCAGCCATGAACGCACCCCTTAGCGGAATCCGCGTGCTCGACATGAGCCGCATCCTGGCCGGCCCGTGGGCGGCGCAGACATTCGCCGACCTTGGCGCAGAAGTGATAAAAATCGAACGGCCGGGCGTGGGCGATGATACGCGCAGCTGGGGCCCGCCGTTCCTGAAGGATCAGGAGGGCAAAGAGACCGGCGAGGCGGCCTATTTCAATTCTGCCAACCGGGGCAAGAAATCCCTGACGCTGGATATCTCGAACCCGGAAGGCCAGGAAATCGTGCGCCGTCTGGCCGCCAAGTCGGATGTTCTGCTGGAAAACTACAAGGCCGGCGGACTGGCGCGATATGGG
>CALGIA010000460.1 GCA_937916005.1 uncultured Rhodospirillaceae bacterium | reverse complement strand
GGCGTCACCGATTCCTGCAATATGTTCGGTGCGTTGGAATTTTCGCTGGCGGCGGCCAGCGCCGGGGTGCAGCCGATTCTCGGGTGCCAGATCGTTGTTGAACGGGTCGATATCGATGAGGCGTTCGGCGCCCATGGGATGAAGCCGCCGGGCGATAAGCTGGTCCTGCTGGCCCAGAATGAGACCGGGTACGGCAATCTTCTGAAGCTGACCTCCAAGGGCTACGTGGAATCCCACGATGGCGCCCATCAGGTTACCCTGGAAGATGTGATCCGCCATTCGGACGGCGTGATCGCGCTGACCGGCGGTCCCGAGGGCGCAGTCGGGCGGCTGCTTGCCGACGGCCAGCTTCAGAAGGCGCGCGGCATGGTCGAGCAATTGCGCGAAGCCTTTCCCGGACGGCTCTATGTGGAGCTCATGCGCCACGGACTCGAAATCGAGCGCCGGATCGAGGATGACATGGTCCAGCTGGCCTATGATTTCGATGTGCCGCTGGTCGCGACCAATGACGTGTATTTCGCCGATGCGGATATGCATCAGGCCCATGACGTGCTGCTGTGCATCGCGGGTGGAAACCACGTTTCGGAAGAAGACCGCCGCCGCTTGACGCCCGATCACCGGTTCCGCACCGCCGCCGAGATGCGGGCGCTGTTCGCCGATCTGCCGGAAGCGGTGGACAACACGATGGTGATCGCGCGGCGCTGCGCCTTCATGCCGGGCGTTCGAGACCCCATCCTGCCGGCTTTTCCCATGCCGGATGGCTATACCGAGGCCGATTATCTGATCAAGCAGGCGCAGGACGGGCTCGAAAACCGGCTCGCCAAGATTTACGATGCGGCCATGGACGATGCGGCCCGCGAAAGCCTGGCCACGCCCTATCGTGAACGGCTCAAATTCGAACTCGATGTCATTATCGGAATGGGGTTTCCAGGCTATTTCCTGATCGTCGCCGATTTCATTCAATGGTCGAAGAACCACGATATTCCGGTGGGGCCGGGCCGTGGGTCGGGCGCCGGTTCGGTCGTCGCCTGGGCGTTGACCATCACCGATCTGGATCCGTTGCGCTTTGGTCTGTTGTTCGAACGGTTTCTGAATCCTGAACGCGTGTCGATGCCTGATTTCGACATCGATTTCTGCCAGGACCGGCGCGATGAAGTGATCCGTTATGTTCAGAACAAATATGGCGATGACCGGGTCGCCCAGATCATCACCTTCGGAAAACTTCAGGCCCGGGCGGCGATCCGGGATGTGGGACGGGTTCTCGGCATGCCGTACGGCCAGGTCGACCGGATTTCCAAGCTGGTGCCGTTTAACCCCGCCAACCCGCCGACCCTCACGGAAGCGCTGGAGCAGGAACCCCAGCTGCGTGAAATGCGCGACGGCGATGAGACCGTGAAACAGCTGCTCGACATCGCCATCAAGCTGGAAGGGCTGTTCCGCCACGCATCGACCCACGCCGCCGGCGTGGTGATCGGCGATCGGCCGCTGAACGAATTGCTGC
>CALGIA010000459.1 GCA_937916005.1 uncultured Rhodospirillaceae bacterium | reverse complement strand
AACGCTGATTTCCTTGTATTCTATTCTATCAAACCGGAAATAAAGCTGAAACCGTATTATGACGCCGGTGATTCGCCCGGCCGCCCTGGCATTGACGGGTTTAAGTCGTCGCGATATCATCATATTTGAAACGATGTTTTATATATGAAACAAGTTTGTTGAATCACATACGGGGGAACGTGACCATGGCAGCGGGGTATCCCGAAGCGGAAAATATTGTATGGCAGACCCGGGAAGGTGCCGAGCTGACCGAATTCGAGATCGGCTTGTCCGAGGCCCTGGACGCGGTGTTCGCGGCCGGGGTCTCCGATCTCACCGGGATCGTCGACCGGTTCAATGGGATGGATTTTCGGAACCGCGAAGGCGACGTCTGGACGGCGGAAGGCTTTGAAGCCGAAATTAAGCAGCTCGGAAGCTGACGGAATTTCCGGGAAGCGAGCGCCTCAGGCGCTGCAGGGACCAAGGAGACTCAATATGGCCAAAACAAAAATTTCCCCCGAACAGGTTGAACAGCTCGTTGATCGCGGCGTGCGCAACAAATGGTATCCGATCGCGCCCAGCTGGACCATCAAGGACAAGCCGGTTGGCATGATGCGCCTCGGTGACCCGATCGTTGTGTGGCGCGACGGCAAGGGGAAGATCAATGTGCTCGAAGACCGGTGCCCCCATCGCGGCGCGCGCCTGTCCATGGGCCGGTATATGGGCGACCGGATCGCCTGCTGGTATCATGGCATCCAGGTGACCGGCGACGGCGTTGTCGCCAAAGTTCCGGCGGTCCCGCAATGTCCGATGGAGGGCGAAAAGGCGGTCAAGTCCTACCCCAGCTTCGAACATATGGGCGGCATTTTCGTCTGGTTCGGCGATGAACTGCACCCCGATCCGGTCCCGTTCGATATGCCGGAAGAATTCACCTCGGACGAATGGGCCGGACTGCTGTGCACCGCCCATTGGAACTGTAACTACCGCTACGCAATCGACAATGTCATGGATCCCATGCACGGCACCTACCTGCATGCGGTGTCCCATTCCATGTCCGAGGGTGACAAGGAAGCCGTGATGCGGGTGCGCGATACGGATCACGGCCTGATTTTTGAGAAAGACGGCCAGCGCGGCGTCAATTTCGACTGGGTGGAGTTCGCCGATACGGGCGCCTACTGGATGCGCCTGACGTTGCCCTATCGCAAGAACGCGGGGCCGGGCGGCGAGTTCGGCATCGTCGGCTTCGCAACGCCGGTCGATGATGAAAACTGCCGTGTATTTTTCTGGCGCACCCGCAAGGTCTCGGGCTGGGAACGGGATGTCTGGAAATTCATGTACCGCACCCGGCTGGAAGGCCTGCATTGGGATGTGCTCGAACAGGACCGTATCGTCCTCGAAGGCATGCCCAATGACGCCCGCGACAAGGAATTCCTGTATCAGCATGATACGGGTCTGGCCCGGGTCCGCCGGATGATGGAAGTCGAAGCCGAAAGCCAGCTTGCCGCCCTGGCCGACGCGCGCGCCGCCGTCGCGGCCGAATAGGCTGGTCTGAACATGACTCCGATTTCCCTCGACCGGAAAAGGGTCGTGATTACCGGCGCGGCCCGAGGTCTTGGCCGGGCCTTTGCCGAACACGCAGCCCAGGCCGGTGCGCGGCTGGTGCTGGGCGATATACTCGAAGATCTCGGCCGGGCGACGGCCGATGCGATTGGGTCCGGTGGGGCGGAGGTTCATTTCGAAGCGCTCGATCTGGCCCGGCCGGACTCGGTCCAGGCTTTCGCTGCGGCGGCGGTCCGGCATCTCGGCGGGATCGACGGGCTGATCAACAATGCGGCCATCGCCACCGGCATCGGCGGCAAGAGCTGCGAGGAAATCGACATCGAAACCTGGGACCGGGTGATGAATGTGAACGTGCGCGGCACCTGGCTGATGGTCAAGGCCTGCCTGCCCGGTCTGCGCAACGCGGGCAACGGCAAGATCGTCAATGTGGCGTCGGACACGGCGCTCTGGGGTGCGCCCAATTTGCTGCATTATGTCTCCAGCAAGGGCGCGATCATTGCCATGACAAGGTCGCTGGCCCGCGAGTTGGGACCCGACGGCATTTCGGTCAACGCCATCGCGCCCGGCCTCACCTTGGTCGAGGCGACGGAATATGTGCCGGAAGAACGTCATCGGCTATATGTGGATGGCCGCGCCATGCCGCGCGCGCAAAACCCGGAAGATGTGGTCGGGCCGGCGCTGTATCTGCTGTCCGACGCCGCTGATTTCGTCACCGGTCAATTACTGCCCGCCAATGGCGGTTTTGTTTTCAACTGATTATATCCACCAGGGAGAACCAGAATGAGTTCCGAAACAAATGCCGAAATTCCCGAGGGCAAGACTCTGGGCGAATGGGTCGACACCCGCATCGCGCGCTATGACACGCGGACCTATGACTGGGACGCCCTGAAGTTCCAGTCCGATTTCGATCCCAAATATCGCCGCGCCCAGATGCGCTACATGGGCACCGGGGGCACCGGGGTCGCCAGCGATGAGAACACCGTGCCGTCGGAACATTTCACCTTTTCGACCATGGTCTTGCCGCCGGGCTGTGAAGGTCCCATGCATATCCATGTGGATGTGGAGGAAGTGTTCTTCATGCTGCGCGGCAAGATCAAACTGTCCTTCGAGCATGAAGGCGAATCCTGGGAAACCGAACTGCATGAACGCGATCTGGCGTCGGTTCCGGCCGGGGTCTATCGCGGGCTCTATAATCATGGCCAGGAAGAAGCGCTGATGTGCGTGATGCTGGGCAGCAAGAAGCCCGTGACGCCGACCTACCCGGCGGATCACCCTTTGGCCAAGATCAAGCGCTGACCCGGACCTGGATATGTCTCTGCCTGATCTCAGGACAATTGACCATAACGGCCGGACCATCTCCTACCGGGAAGCGGGGCAGGGGCCGGTCGCCCTGCTGCTGCACGGCATCGGTTCGGGCTCGGCGTCGTGGGAAGGGCAGCTCGATGGTCTTTCCGCGCATCTGCGCCTGATCGCCTGGGACGCGCCGGGCTATGGCGCATCGGATCCGCTGCCGGACGAGACGCCTTCATCAAGCGATTACGCCGATGCCGCCGCCGGTTTGCTGGATTCGCTGGGCATCGAAAAAATCCATCTGGTCGGCCATTCCCTGGGCACGGTGATCGCCGCGTCCTTCGCGGCGCGCTTTCCCGAACGCCTTTTGTCCGTGACCCTGGCCAGCGCGACGGCCGGTTACGCAAAGGCCGGTCATGCCGCCCGGGTCGAGCGGCTCAATGCGCGCATGGGGGCGATCCGCGACCTGGGCCCCGCCGGGATGGCGGAAGCCCGTGGCCGCGAGATCCTGTCGCCCGACGCCTCCGATGAAGCGCTGGCGAAAGTGCGCGCCGTGATGTCGGCGCTGCGCGTGGACGGCTATTGCCAGGCCGCCCGAATGCTCCATTCGTCGGACATCTATGACGACATCGCGACCATCGCCGTGCCCGCTCTGGTCATGTGCGGCGCCGCCGACAAGGTGACGCCGGAAGACCTCAACCAGCGCATCGCCGCCGCGATTCCCGGCGCAATCTATCGCAGCCTGGCCGGGCTCGGTCATGCCTCCTATGTGGAAAACCCGGCCCTGTTCAATGAAATCCTCGGCGGGTTTCTCGCGGGGCAGGGATGAGCGACGCGGGCGACACCGGCGACACCGGCGACAAGGACCGCTACATGGTGCCCGGACTTGAGCGGGGCCTGACACTGCTGCGGTGTTTTTCGCGGGAACATCCGGTCCATCATCCGGGCGATCTGGCCCGCGCGCTCGATTTGCCGCGCTCGACCGTGTTCCGGCTCCTGCATACTTTGGAAACCATGGGGTTCCTGCTCCGCGACGGGCGGGAGAATGGCTACCGGCTGGGTCCCGCCGTGCTCGGGCTCGGCTTTGAATATCTCAGCGCGCTGGAACTGCCGGAAATCGCCCAGCCGATTCTGGAAGGTCTGCGCGACGCCACCGGGGCGTCCGCCCATCTGGCCATACGGGACCGGGCCGACATCGTGTATCTCAGCCGCTATGCCAGCCGGTCGACCCTGGCCAGCAATATCCGCGCCGGCTCCAGGCTGGCCGCCCATGCATCTTCCATGGGGCGGGTCCTGCTGTCGGATCTGGGCGATGACGAATTCGACGAAATTTATGGCGACGGACACGCCCTGGAACGCTTTACCGATCAGACCCCGCGCGATGTGGAAACCCTGCGCGCGATGCTGCGTGACGATGCGGCGCGCGGTTATGTGGTGAGCCGGTCGTTTTTTGAACGGGGCGTGGTCAGCGTCGCCGCCCCGTTGCGGGATTCCACCGGGCGCGCGGTCGGTGCGATCAATATTACCGCCGCCGAACAATCGGTCGAGCAGTCAACACTTGAAGGTGAATTCAAGGACAAGGTGTGCGAGGCTGCGCGGGTGATATCGGCATCGCTGGGCGGCGGCACGTCTCCGATCCGCAGCGCCGCCGAATAGCCGCCGTCAAATAGAGTCCAGGGGAGAAGAGTGCGTTGGATTTCGGATTAAAGGGCAAGGTCGCGGTGATCACCGGCGGCTCATCGGGCATCGGGCTTGAGACCGCGCGGATGATGTTGAGCGCCGGCGCGCGGGTGGCGATCTGCGGACGCAGCGGCGACCGGCTGGACGAGGCGCGGCGCGACCTTGAAGCCGGGTTCGGCGCGGCGAATCTGCTGGCCATGACCTGCGATGTGCTGGATATCGATCAGGTCGGCCAGTTCCGCGACTCGGTACGCGATCTGTTCGGCGGGACCGACATACTGGTCAATAATGCCGGGCGCGCCGGGCGTGGCAGTTTCGATGAAACCAGCGATGATGCCTGGCGTGAGGAACTCGACCTCAAATTCTTCAGCATCATCCACCCGACGCGCGCCTTCCTGCCCATGCTGGAAGCGTCCGATGCGGGCGCGATTGTGTGCGTCAATGCATTGCTGTCGCAGAAGCCGGAACCCCACATGGTGGCCACGTCGGCGGCGCGGGCCGGGGTGCTCAATCTGGCCAAATCCCTGGCGCGCGAATTCGCGCCCAAGGGCATCCGGGTCAATTCCATATTGCTGGGGCTGATCGAATCCGGGCAGTGGCGGCGGCGCTATGAAACCGAGGGGCCGGAGGGCGTCAGCCGGGACGACTGGCTCGCCGGGTTCGCCAGGGCGCGCAATATCCCGCTCGGCCGCATGGGAAAACCGGAAGAGCCCGCCGCCGCAATCGTGTTTCTGGCATCGCCCCTGTCGTCCTATACCACCGGCGGCCTGATCGATGTCTCCGGAGGCCAGGCCCAGTATGTCTGACGCTGAAACATCACGGCCAGCCGAACAACCCACTGCGGGGGAAGTCCTGGTCGCATTCCTGGAAACCTGCGAGGTGAAATCCGCCTTCGGCGTGATCAGCATTCACAACATGCCCGTGCTCGACGCCATCGCCCGGCGCAACGCGCTGCGTTTCGTTCCGGCGCGGACCGAGGCCGGCGCGGTCAGCATGGCCGACGCAAACGCCCGGGTGTCCGGCGGCATCGGCGTGGCGGTGACCAGCACCGGCACCGCGGCGGGCAATGCCTGCGGCGCCATGGTGGAGGCCCTGACCGCGGGCACCCCGGTCCTGCATATCACCGGGCAGATCGAGGTCGATTATCTCGACCGGAACCGGGGTTATATTCATGAGGCGCGCGATCAGCTCGCCATGTTGCGCTCCGTGTCAAAGGCCGCGTGGCGGATCTGGTCGCCAGATACATTGCTGGGGATTCTGAAAGAGGCGGTACGCACCGCGCTGACCCCGCCGACCGGGCCGGTCAGCATCGAAATTCCCATCGACGTGCAGGAAGCGCTGATGGATTGGCCGGCCGATTTCATGCCCGTCGAGGTTCCCCTTCCGCTGCCGACGGAAACGGCGCTGGATGCGCTGGCCGACGCGCTGGCCGAGGCCAGACGCCCCATGGTCTGGCTCGGCGGCGGCGCGCGTCATGCGGGTTTCGGCGCGGCCAAGCTGGCCGAATACGGCTTCGGCGTGGTAACCAGCGTGCAGGGGCGCGGCAGCGTGCCGGAAGATTTCGCCATGTCGCTGGGCGCGTTCAATTTGCAGCCGGCCATCGAGGAATTTTACCGGAGCTGCGACGCCATGCTGGTGGTGGGGTCGCGTCTGCGCGGGAATGAAACCCTGAAATACACCCTTGACCTGCCACGGCCGCTCTATCAGATCGATGCGGACCCGGCGGCGGAAAACCGGTCCTACAAAACCAACCGGTTCGTCCATGGGGATTCGGCGATCACCCTGGCCGGGCTTGCCAAGCGGCTCGAAGGCCGGATGAAGATCGACCCCGCCTTCGCCGACGATCTGGCCGATGCGCGCGCCAAGGCGGAAAAATCCATGCGCGACACCCTGGGCCCCTATAACGCCGTGCTCAATGCGGTCCAGGCGGCGGCGCCCGATGACCTGATCTGGGTGCGCGATATCACCCTGTCCAACTCCACCTGGGGCAACCGGCTGCCGCGCCTGACCGGGTCCCGTGACGGGGTCCATGCCCTGGGCGGCGGCATCGGGCTCGGCGTGCCCATGGGAATTGGGGCGGCCCTCGCCGCCAATGGCCGCAAGACGCTGACCCTGGCCGGGGATGGCGGGTTCGCCATCTCCATGACCGAAATCGCCACCGCCATACAGGAACAGGCCGATGTGGTGTTCCTGGTCATGAACGACCGGGGCTATGGCGTGATCCGCAACATCCAGGATTCCAAATATGGCGGCCGGCAAAACTATGCCGATCTTCACACCCCGGATTTTTCGATCTTTGCCGAATCCCTCGAACTGCCCTATTGGCGCGTCGATGAGGCCACCGATCTGGGCAAGGCGCTGGTCGCCGGGTTCATCGTCGAAGGCCCGGCGATGATCGAGGTCGACATGCGGGCGGTCGGGCCGTTCGCGCAGCCCTTTGCCGGCCCGCCGGTTCGCACATAAAACCAAGGATCGCTGATGAATGTTTTGCTGATCGGCTATGGCGCGATCTCCCGGGAGATCATCAAGCATATCGGCGCGGATGAACCGGCGCGCATCTCAGCCGTTCTGGTGCGCCCGGCGCGGCTCGCGGAAACCCGCGCCGCTCTGCCCGATGATATCCAGGTGGTGACGGATCTGGATGATCTGCTCATGGTTCCCGATCTCGCCGCCGAATGCGCCGGCCATCAGGCGGTCGCCCAATATGGCGTGGAGATTCTGCGGCGCGGCATCGATCTGGTGGTGATTTCCATCGGCTGCCTGTCGGACCCGGCGCTCTATGCCGAACTGTCCCAGGCCGCCGTGGACGGACAGGCCAAGCTGCTGTTGCCGGCGGGGGCCGTGGCCGGCGCCGATGCGCTGGCGGCGGCCCGGGTCGGCGGCCTGTCGCGCGTGACCTACACATCGCGCAAACCGCCCGGCGCGTGGAAAGGCACGCCCGCCGAGTTGGAACATGATCTGGCGTCGATGACCGAGGAAACAATTCTGCTGGACGGCAAGGCGGACGAGGCGGCGCGGCTCTATCCGCAAAACGCCAACGTCGCCGCCACCATCGCCCTGGCCGGGGCCGGGTTCGACAAGACCGATGTCCGGCTGATCGCCGACCCGGCGGCGAACGGCAATATCCACCAGCTCCACGCGGAAGGCGCGTTCGGCGAATTCGACGTGGAAATCCGCGGCAAACCCCTGCCCGACAACCCCAAGACCTCAACGCTCGCCGCCCACAGCGTGATCCACGCCATCCGGAACAAAGCCGGCGCCATCGAGATTTAGGCGGGATGGGTCATATGCTTGCAACCCCGAAATGTCGGTTGTAATTACCCAGCGCTGACATGCAGATCCACGCCTTCATGCTGGCGCAA
>CALGIA010000458.1 GCA_937916005.1 uncultured Rhodospirillaceae bacterium | reverse complement strand
GCTGGTGGAAAAGGCCGAGGGCGACATGGTCGAAGTCACAGCCAATTGCCTGGTTCACAGTTACGGCAAAAAGGGCAGCCTGACCCGTGGCGGCATGTATGATTTCACACTGACCCGGATCAACGGGAACCTCAAGATCTCGCGCAAGAAGATCGTATTCATCGATGACCGGCTCGAAGGCCCCATCGACGTCTACCATCTGTAAACCGCGGAACCGGGGACCCTACCATGCGCGCGCTCTGCAAGACCGACCCCGTCGAAGGGGGCATCGCGATACGCGATGTGGACCCCCTTGACCCGGGCCCGGACGAAATCCGTATCCGCACCAAGGTTGCCGGCATTTGCGGCACCGACATGCAGATCTATTACTGGGCGCCCCGCATGGCGCGGCGCATGAAACTGCCGCGCGTCCTCGGCCATGAAGTCAGCGGCGTGGTCGAAACCATCGGCGCGGATGTGGCCAATGTTGCGGTCGGCGATCATGTCAGTCTGGAAAGCCATATCTTTTGCGGCCAGTGCCGTCCCTGCATCATGGGCAAGGCCCATCTCTGCATGGCGACCACCTATCCGGGCATCGATATCAACGGCGCGTTCGCCGAATACCTTACCGTGCCGTCAAGCATCGCCTGGGTGAACCCACCCGGTCTCGCACATGAAACCGCCGCCATGCTGGAACCGTTCGGCATCGCCGTCCATGCCAGCCTGGAAGGCAGCGGCGTGGTCGGGCAGACCGTGCTGATCAATGGCTGCGGTCCCATCGGGCTGATGAACATCGCGGCGGCGCGCGCCTTCGGCGCCAAGACGATTATCGCCAGCGACCTCAACCCGCTGCGGCTGAAAACAGCCGGGATCATGGGCGCGGACAGGGTGGTGAACGCGGGCGAAGAAGATTTGCCCTCCGTGATTTCGGATATGACCGGCGGCAACGGGGTCGAAGTGGCGATCGAATATTCCGGGTCGGAAGCGGGCTTTCGCGCCGTGTTCGAGTGCCTCGCCAAGGGCGGTGATTTCCGCCTGGTCGGCGCGCCGCCCAAGGCGATCCCGGTGGACTTCACCCAATGGCTGCTGAAATGCCCCGTGATGCACAATATTCACGGACGGCGGGTCTGGGATAGCTGGAAACGGTCGACCCGGTTGATATACAACAATCAGGTGGATCTGTCGCCGATCCGCAGCCATGTGCTGCCCCTGTCGGATGCCGCCAGGGGGTTCGAATTGATCAAAAACGGCGAAGCCGTCAAGCCGCTGCTGGTGCCGGATAGTGAGTTGTAAATGGGTGAGCATAAAGTAACGCTGGTTTTTGAAGACGGACGCACCGCCCGGATCGAGGCGGACGAGTCGGACACGATTTATATCGCGGCCCTGAAGAACCGCATCCGCATCGAAACCGATTGCCGCGAAGGCGCCTGCGCGACCTGCAAGGGGCTGTGCACCGACGGCGATTACTACATGGATGACTATATCGATGAGGCGCTGAGCGAAGAAGAAGCCGCCCGCCGCGAGGTGCTGACCTGCCAGATGCATGTCACGTCCGATTGCGTGATCGAATTCCCCTATGAGGCGGCGCTCGCCATGAAAGGCGCCCCGGAAACCCGTCCGGGCAAAGTCACGGAAATCGAGCGCGTGTCGTCGAATGTGGTGCGGCTGGTGGTAATGCTGGAAGATGAGTCCACACCCATGTCCTTTCTGGCCGGACAATATGTCCATCTCGGCGTGCCGGGCACCGATGCGCAGCGGTCCTATTCATTCGCCAATCCTCCGCCGGCGGGAGCACAAGCCGGCGCGCTGGAATTTTTCATCAAGCTGCTCGATGACGGCGTGATGAGTGATTATCTTTCGTCGCGCGCAAAAATCGGCGATGACATCCCGGTAACGGGTCCGTTCGGACGATTTTATCTGCGACCGCCGACGCGCCCCATCGTCATGGTCGCCGGCGGCACGGGACTTGCGCCCATGCTGTCCATGTTCGGCTCCATGATCCAGACCGGCGCAACGGACCAGCCGGTTCATCTGCTCTATGGCGTCAACACATCGGACGAAATGTTCGGCGATGATCTCCTGAGTTCCTGTCAGGCGGCGGGAATAAAGCTGACAATCGAGACCGCCGTGGTGACCCCCGATAAAGACTTGGACGGCGCCGCCGGCCATGTGACGTCCCTGCTGCGACCGGAAATCATCAAGGGCGGGGACTGCGACGTCTATCTCTGCGGCCCGCCGCCCATGATTGAGGCGGCCGAATCCTGGCTGCGCGACAACGGAATCGATCCGGCGCATATCCACGCGGAAAAATTCCTGGCGAGTTAGAATTCGGCCCAAAACGGGTATTTTGCGCCAAATATGGAAAAAGGACCAATTTCGTCCGATTTCCACCGCCTCCTGCTTGACAGCCCCAAAAATTCCCCTATTTTCCATTTAGCACTAAATTGGTGCTGATTGGGGATCCGTCCCCGGATAAATTGGGTTTGCCATGATAAAGCTGAGCAGGATGGCCGATTACGGCGTCCTATTGATGACCGAGCTGGCGCGCGATCATGCGCATCTGCGCACGGCGTCGGGGTTGGCCGCAAATACCGGCTTGCCCGTGCCGACCGTCAGCAAGGTCCTGAAGCTGCTGTCCCATGGCGGATTGCTTGAATCCCAGCGCGGCGCCCAGGGCGGCTACGCGCTGGCCCACGCCGCGGAAAAGATCACCGTCGCCGATATCATCGGCGCGGTGGAAGGCCCCATCGCATTGACCGATTGCGTCGGCGACGACGGCGCGGTGTGTGACATCGAAGCGCTGTGCCCGACCCGAACCAACTGGAGCCGCGTCAACGCCGTGATGAACGAGGCGCTGGGCCGCGTGACACTGGCCGAAATGACCCTGCCACCGGTTGATTTCAATCTGATGTTCCCGATCGTTGCGACCGGTGATGAAGGAGTGTCACAGTGACCGAAGCAACCGACACCCTGGACGCGGTCGAAGCGGCGACCGGCGGCGATTACAAGTACGGCTTCGTCACCGATGTCGAAACCGAATT
>CALGIA010000457.1 GCA_937916005.1 uncultured Rhodospirillaceae bacterium | reverse complement strand
ACCCTTGAAATGAGTGTGTTTGTTGGTATCGATCCTGACTCGGACGGGCTCAAGCGGGCGCGCACGTTCGGCGTCGCCACCACCCATGAAGGGCTCGAAGGCCTGACCAGAATGCCCGAATGGCGGGACATCGCCATCGTGTTCGATGCGACCTCGGCCGGCGCGCACAAAAGCAATTCGGACATCTGCGCCCGGGACGGCAAGAAGATCATCGACCTGACCCCCGCCGCCATCGGCCCCTATGTGGTGCCCGTGGTCAACATGGACGAACATCTCGGCGCGCCCAACATCAACATGGTGTCGTGCGGTGGACAGGCGACCATCCCCATGGTCCATGCGGTCGACCGCATCGCCAAGGTGCATTACGCGGAAATCGTGGCCTCGATCTCTTCCAAATCAGCCGGTCCCGGCACCCGCGCCAATATAGACGAATTCACCGAGACCACCTCCAAGGGGCTCGAAGTGGTCGGCGGCGCGGAACGGGGCAAGGCGATCATCGTGCTCAACCCGGCGGAACCGCCCCTGCTGATGCGCGATACGGTCTATACCCTGTCCGATGATTGCGACACGGACGCCATCGCCAAGTCGGTCGCGGAAATGGTCACGGCGGTGCAGGCCTATGTACCCGGCTACCGGCTGAAACAGGAAGTCCAGTTCGAACGGTTCGGCGCCAACAAACCGCTGCACATTCCGGGGCTCGGCGATTTCACCGGCGTCAAATCGTCGATCTTTCTCGAAGTCGAGGGCGCGGGACATTATCTGCCCAAATATGCCGGCAATCTCGACATCATGACATCGGCGGCGCTGAAGACCGCCGAGCGTCTGGCGCAGTTAACGACGGAGGCCGCGTGATGCCCGAAATCGATAAATCCAAACCGATCTATATCCAGGATGTCACCATGCGGGACGGCATGCACGCCATCCGCCATCAATACGGCATCGACGATCTGGTGAAGATCTGCAAGGCGCTGGAAGCCGCCGGCGTCGACAGCGTTGAAGTCAGCCACGGCGACGGGCTGGCCGGCATGTCCTTCAATTACGGCTTCGCCAAGCAGACCGATCTGGAATATCTCGAAGCGGCCGCCGACGCGCTGGATAAAACCATACTGGCCACATTGCTGATCCCCGGCATCGGCACGGTTCACGATCTCAAGGCCGCCTATGACGCGGGCGTGCGCAGCGTGCGGGTCGCCACCCACTGCACCGAGGCCGATGTGGCCAGGCAGCATATCGAGTATGCGCGGAAAATCGGCATGGATGTGGCCGGGTTCCTGATGATGGCCCATATGAGCCCCCCGGAAAAGCTGGGCGAACAGGCCAAGCTGATGGAATCATACGGCGCGCACTGCATCTATGTGACCGATTCCGCCGGCGCGCTGCTGATCCACGAGGTCGAGGAGCGCTTCAAGGTGTTCAACGACGTTCTCAAGCCGGAAACCCAGACCGGCATGCACGCCCATCACAATCTCGCCCTCAGCATCGCCAATTCGCTGAAGGCGCTGGAATATGGCGCGACGCGGATCGATGCGTCCCTGGCCGGCATGGGCGCGGGCGCGGGCAACACCCCGCTGGAAGTCTTCTCGGCGGTCGCCGAACGGATGGGGCTGAACCACGGCACCGACCCGTTTGCGCTGATGGACGCCGCCGACGATATCGTCCGGCCGTTGCAGGACCGCCCGGTGCGGGTTGATCGGGAATCACTTTCATTAGGCTTTACGGGAACCTATTCGAGCTTCCTGCGCCACGCGGAGAACGCATCGGAAACCTATGGCATCGATACGCGGGAAATCCTCGTCGAGCTGGGCCGCCGCCGCATGGTGGGCGGACAGGAAGACATGATCGTGGACGTGGCGCTCGATCTGGTCAAACAACATCAGAAGGAGGCCTGAACCGATGGCCGATATTGCAGAACTGGCCCGCATCGTCGATGACGCCGCGCGCAAGGCCAATGCCATCACGCAGCTTTCCGCCAAGGAGGCCCTGAGTTTCGAGGACAGCTACGCCGTCCAGTCCGCCTCGATCCAGCGCCGCGTGGCGCGCGGTGAAAAGCGCGTCGGCATCAAGATGGGCTTCACCAGCCGCGCCAAGATGGTTCAGATGGGCATCGACGACATGATCTGGGGCCGCCTGACAGACGGCATGATGATCGAGGACGGCGACACCATCAGCCTGGCCGACTATGTGCATCCCCGGGTCGAGCCCGAACTGGCCTTCCTGCTCAAGAAAGATCTCGGTTGGCCGGTCACCGCCGTCGAGGCCATGGCCGCCGTGGAAGCCGTGGCCCCGGCCATGGAAATCATCGATTCACGTTACAAGGCGTTCAAGTTCGATCTGGGCGATGTGGTCGCCGACAATGCCTCGTCATCGGGCTTCGTGATCGGCCCCTGGCAGTCCATTGATGTGGATATATCCAATCTGGGCATGCTGATGGAATTCAACGGACGCGCTCGCCAGATCGGCTCGTCCGCGGCCATCCTGGGCCAGCCGATCCGGTCCCTGGTGGCGGGCGCGCGGCTCAGCGCACAGGCCGGCGAACCCCTGCAGGCCGGCTGGATCGTCATGGCCGGCGGCGCAACCGCCGCCGAAGCACTCAGCGTCGGCGACTACGTCCGCAATTCGGTGCAGCGTCTGGGCTCGGTGGCTTTTTCCGTCGGGAAGTAGAATTTCCTTTCGTGGGACTATTAACTGTATTCTTATAAAATCCAGAGAGGCCTAAACGAAGGGTGTTGGTTCTTATGCCACTTGAAAATAGGGTTTCCGAATTTGAAGAAGAAATTGCCGAGTTATTGCCAAAAGTGGTGTTTTGACTCCTGAATCAAGCGGCAACCAGATCG
>CALGIA010000456.1 GCA_937916005.1 uncultured Rhodospirillaceae bacterium | reverse complement strand
CCAGGAGAACGCTCAAATGAGCATCAACTACGCAGAACGCATCCCGAATAATGTCAATTTATCCAATGACCGTCGCCTGCAGCGGGCGCTCGAGTCCTGGCAGCCGAGCTATCTTGACTGGTGGAAGGAAATGGGTCCGGAGAACACGGAAGACACGGATGTTTACCTGCGGACCGCGGTGTCCGTTGATCCCGACGGCTGGGCCCAGTATGGCCATGTCAAAATGCCGGACTACCGCTGGGGCATTTTCCTGACCCCGCCGGAAGAAGACAGGAAAATCAATTTCGGCGACCATAAGGGTGAGCCGGCCTGGCAGGAGGTCCCGGGCGAATACCGGTCGACGCTTCGCCGCATCATCGTGACCCAGGGCGACACCGAGCCCGCGTCGGTCGAGCAGCAGCGCCATCTCGGCCTGACCTGCCCGTCGCTATACGACATGCGCAATCTGTTCCAGGTCAATGTGGAGGAAGGCCGCCATCTCTGGGCGATGGTCTATCTGCTGCAGAATTATTTCGGCCGCGATGGCCGCGAGGAAGCGGACGCGCTGCTGCAACGCCGGTCGGGCGATCCGGACCATCCCCGCATTCTCGGCGCGTTCAATGAAAAGACTCCCGACTGGCTGTCGTTCTTCATGTTCACCTTCCTGACGGACCGGGACGGCAAGTATCAGCTCGCGGCCCTGGCGGAATCGGGATTCGACCCGCTGTCGCGGTCCTGCAAATTCATGCTGACCGAGGAAGCCCATCATCTGTTCGTCGGTGAAAGCGGCATCGCCCGGATCATCCAGCGCACCTGCGACGTCATGAACGAATTGAAAACGGATGACCCGGAGCGGCTGCGGTCGGCCGGGGTGATCGATCTGCCGACATTGCAGAAATATCTCAACTTCCACTTCAGCGTGACTCTGGATCTTTACGGCGCCGAAATTTCCACCAACGCCGCGAATTTCTACACCAACGGGCTGAAAGGCCGGTTCGAGGAAACCAAGATCGAGGACGATCACCAGCTCGGCGGCGAGAGCTATGGCGTACCGGATCTCGATGGCGACAAGATGATCCAGCGGGATGTCCTGGCGGTGACCGCCCTGAACGAACGGCTGCGGGACGATTACGCGGAAGATTGCGCGAAGGGCGTCGACCGCTGGAACCGGATCACCAGGAAGGCGGGCATCGATTATCAACTCAAGCTGCCCCATAAATGCTTCCACCGGGCCATCGGCACGTTCGCCATGGGCACCATATCGGACGTTCATGTCGCGCCCGACGGCCGCATCATTTCCGATGCGGAATGGACCCGGAAATCCACCGACTGGCTGCCCTCGGACAGCGACCACGAACACATCCAGTCCCTGATGAAGCGGGTCGCCGCGCCGGGCAAGATGGCGTCATGGATCGCCCCGCCGCCCCGCGGCATCAACAACCAGCCGCAGGATTTCGAATATGTAAAAACCAATTAAGGGCGGGGTAAACATGACCCTGGTACGTCAGCATCTGATCGATCCGGAAATCTGCATCCGATGCAATACCTGCGAGGAAATCTGTCCGTCCGATGCGATCACCCATGATGATCTCAACTATGTGGTTGATTTCAACAAGTGCGATTTCAAAAGCAGCTGCCTTCCGCCCTGTCCGACCGGCGCGATCGACAGCTTTCGCATGGTCGCGGAACCGTTTTCCACCGCGGACCAATTCCAGTGGGATGTCTTGCCGGAAGATCAGGGGGCCGGCAGCGACGGCTCCGCGCCGTCGGATATCCCCGATGATGTGGCGCGCATTACCGCAATAGCGACCGAAGGATTTGGCGGCCAGCCCATGCCGCCCTGGTCGGCGGCCCATCCCTATGTGAATATTTATACGCCGGACCGCCCGGCGACCGGGACAATCGCTGGCAATCTGCGCCTGACCGACAAGAATGCCGACGTCGATATCCATCACATCGTGATCGACATGGGCAAGACCGCATTCCCCTATCTGGAAGGACAGTCCATCGGCATCCTGCCGCCCGGGGTCGATGAGGCGGGAAAACCCCATCATGTTCGGCTGTATTCGGTGGCGAGCCCGCGTGAAGGCGAACGGGCCGGCCATAACAATCTGGCGCTCAGCATCAAGCGGATCGAGGAAGACCAGGACGGCAAAGCGGTTCATGGCGTGGCGTCCAACTTCCTCTGCGATCTGAAACGGGGGGCCGAGATCAGGATCACCGGTCCGTTCGGCAAGACCTTCCTGATGCCCAACGAACCCGATGCCCGGATCGTGATGATCTGCACGGGAACCGGAGCGGCGCCGTTCCGCGGCATGACGGAGCGCCGGCGGCGGCGGGCATCGCTGTACGGGAACGGATCGATGCATCTGTTTTTCGGCGCGCGCCGGCGGGCTGAACTGCCCTATTTCGGGCCCTTGATGAAGCTGCCGAAAGACTTGATCGATGTGGAGCTGGCGTTCTCACGCGAGACCGACACGCCCAAGGAATATGTCCAGGACAGGCTGCGCGCGCGCGCCGACGATGTCGCCGCACTTATTCAGGATGAAAACTCATATTTCTTCATCTGTGGCCACAAGCGGATGGAGGAAGGCGTGCACGATGCCTTCATGGATATTTGCGCCGCCCACGATCTGAATTGGGCGCACATATTGCCGGATCTGCGCGATTCCGGACGGTTCCATGTGGAAACCTATTTCTAGGAAATCTGGAATTCCGGTCAGAACTCATAGCTGAAATTCAGGCCCCAGACATTTTCCGTGGACACCACGCTGTCGAGATTGGATGCCGTATCACTATGGGAAAACGAAATTTCGGCCGATAGGTCCCCGATGATTTTACCCGACAGGGCGGCGCTGACTCTGGCGGTCTTGTCGAGACGTTCTTCCCTGATCGTCACGGTTTCCTTGGTGTAATCCTTGCGCTGGAACGAATAGCCGAGCCGCGCTTTCGCATCCGCCGGCATCAATCCCGCAAGGCCGGACCATCCGGCCCGGGTCATCGCCCAGGCCAGCGGCAACTGCAGCACCGGGTTGATATAGATGGATCGAAGGTCGAATTGCGGCGCGTTGGCGTTGCCCCATTCATGTTGCAGGGCAAGCATCACATAACCCTTGGACTCGGCGAAAAATGCGAACTGGCTTGCGCCCACGCGATGGGTAAAACCGTCCCGGTCCGGATCACCGAAGAAATCCTTTATCAGAAAATCATAGCCAAGCGTCGTGTAGAGGGCCGGGCGAGGAAAAAAGGAAATCTTGGGCGAAACCGTGTGGATGCGAAGAAATTTTTTCTCATCCAGTGTGTTGTGATTGAAGCTGTAATCAAGCCCCGCATCAAAATCAGCAAAGTCGTATGAAAAGGACAGCGTTCCGGTATGGCTCTGGAAATTCTGCGCCGAATTTATGTCATAGATGGATTGGGATAGCGTATAGCCGGCCGTGCCGGTCCACTTGCCGGATTTGAGAAATCTGTAATCGCCCGAGAGTCCGAAAACCCAGGCCTGGTCGGATTCGCCGGTAACCTGATCGTTTTCGCTGCGGGAAACGTTGTTTGAGCGTTCGCGGCCAACTTCCGCCTCGACGTTCCAGCGCCTGTCTCTGCGCCCTTTGCCCGCGATCAAACCGATATATTGCCGTGCGCCGGTAACCAGCTCACCTTTATTGATGAGCGACAGAACGGTTTCGAATGATTTCCCGGCCGCATCAAGCCGGCCGAGATTATAATAGGCCAGACCCAGATTGAACCACGCGGTGGCTGCCAGGGAGGGGTTGGCGGTGGCGCGTCTGAAATACGGCACCGCGCCCCGGTGATCCTTCTCCACCTGCCGGATGAGGCCGATAAAAAAATTTGCGGTCGCATCGGATTTGTTGCGGCGCAGGATCTTGCGAAAACGGCGTTCCGCCGCGCGATATTCTTTGAGCCGGTAAAGCACCAACCCGAGCGACTCATCGGCCTTGTAATATTCCGGATCGAGCTTCAGGGCCGCGCGAAAAGCGACGATGGCTTTCCGGTCCGCGCCCACCCGCTGATAGGCGAGGCCGAGGAAATAATGGGCTTCGACATTTTCAGGCGCACTCGAAATCGCCTCGGTAAAAAGCCTGATCGCGGCCTGATCGCGACCGGCCTGAAAAGCGTCCATGGCCTGCCGGAAGACGGGGGCCTGCTGCGCCCAGGCAACCGAATTACCGGGCGCAATGAAGGCAACATATAACACGGAAATCATCAGACAGATGCCTGCGGCCCGGCCGACGGCGCAGCGATTGTCTCTCACCCGTACTACACCCGTTCGCTAATTGCAGCCAAATATCGATATAGTAGGTAGGACTCCCGGCTGCCGTTTTCAATATCTGCCTTATGGAAACGAACCGGGATGGCAATCGACGGGATGGATGATCAAAACACGGGCGAAATTCACGCGCCCATTTCGCGCTCGTCCTGTTAATCCTTGTCCTTCTTAGCTTCTTTCTTGCCTTCTTTCTTGCCTTCTTTCTTAGCTTCTTTCTTAGCTTCTTTCTTAGATTCTTTCTTAGATTCTTTCTTGCTTTCTTTCTTAGCTTCTTTCGCAGCATCAGCAGCCGCCTGGGCCGCAGCATCAGCAGCCGCCTGGGCCGCAGCGTCA
>CALGIA010000455.1 GCA_937916005.1 uncultured Rhodospirillaceae bacterium | reverse complement strand
ATCGAACGTGCCGTCGATGGCAATGTTGTGGACATTGTTCGACATCACGGTGGTCATCTGGCGGCGCTGAACGTCGGACACACGGCCTTGCGGGTGCAGGATGAAAATGTCGATCGCGGCGCGATCCCGGCAGGCCTCTATCGCCGCCGAGCCCGTATCGCCCGACGTGGCGCCGACAATCGTCACACGCTCGCCGCGCCGGCTCAGCACATGATCGAACAGGCGGCCGAGAACCTGAAGCGCACAATCCTTGAAGGCCAGCGTCGGGCCGTGGAACAGTTCCATCAACCAGGAATTGGCGTCGATCTGTTTCAGGGGCACGACCGCACGATGACCGAACGTCCCATAGGCTTCCGCCACCAGTCCGGCGAAGGCGGCCTCGGGAATCGCATCGCCCACAAAAGGCGACATGACTTTCGCCGCGAGCTGGTCATAGGGCAAGCCCGCCATGGCGCGAAAGTCATCGGCGGAGAATGTCGGCCAGGATTCCGGCACATAGAGCCCGCCGTCGTCCGCCAGCCCGGCCAGTAGAACCTCTTCGAATTCAAGAATTGGCGCGGCGCCGCGCGTGCTCACATAACGCAACTGTCAAATGTCTCCCAGGTTAGTGGATCGAATCTATAGACGCCAACGGGCCGGAGCAACACGCCTTAAAAAAAGCTTGTCAATCGGCCAGATAGCGCGCGGTCAAGTGACGGCGGAAGGCATCCACGCCAAGCGGCGCGCCCGTCGCATCGGCGACCAGATCATGGGTCGAGGCGGACGACGCCCGGCCATGGATACGCTCCCCCATCCAGCCGGTCAGGGGCGCGAAATTGCCCTTGGAAATCTCCTCGGGAATGTCCGGCAAATCCCTGTGCGCGGCGGCGAACAGCTGGGCCGCCGCCAACGCGCCCATGGTGTAGGTCGGGAAATAGCCGAACGTGCCGTCATACCAGTGGATATCCTGCAGACATCCAACCGCATCATCGGGCGGCGTAATGTGAAGCAACTCCTTCATGGCGTCGTTCCACGCGCCGGGAATATCATCGACCTTCATGTCGCCGGCAATCAGCGCGCGTTCGAGCCGATAGCGCAGGATGACGTGGGCCGGATAGGTCACCTCGTCCGCATCGACCCGGATCAGGCTGCGCGCGACCTTGGTGTAATGGTGATACAGATTATCGACGGTCCACGCCGGCCCGTTTTCGGCGAACGCTTCCCGCATCAAAGGCGCGGCGAATTCGATGAATTCCCGCGACCGGCAGGCCTGCATTTCAATCAGCAGGGACTGGCTTTCATGCAGCGCCATGCCGCGCGCGCCGCCCACGGGCTGATGCCGCCAGTCGGACGGCAACCCCATCTCATACAGCGCGTGACCGGTCTCGTGCAAAACGCCCATCAGACTCTGGGTAAAGTCGGACTCGTCATAGCGCGTGGTGATGCGGACATCGTCGGGCACGCCGCCACAAAAGGGATGCAGGCTGATATCGAGCCGCCCCCTGTTGAAATCGAACCCGAGCCGTTCCATCAGGCGTACGCCGAGCGCGCGCTGAGCGTCGATGGGGAACGGCCCACCGAGCGGCATTGCGTCTTCCCGCTTGCCCTGATGCGCCAGCACGGTCTCGATAAAATCCGGCAGAAAATCAGCAAGGTTGGCGAACAGCGCATCGATATGGGCGGTGCGGCCACCGGGTTCATACTGGTCCATAAGCGCTTCATAAGGCGCCACGCCGAGCGCGTCGGCCTTGGCATCGGCGCTCTGGCGGACCAGCGCCAGAACTCCGGCCAGTTTCGGCGCCACCAGCGAGAAATCTGATTTGGCGCGCGCCTCGCGCCATGTCATCTCACAGGCCAGCCCTTCGGTCGACAGGGCCTCGACCAGGTCGGCGGGCACCGCGGAAGCATGAATATGTCCGCGCCGCATCTCGCTGAGATTTGCCAACCGCCATGGATCGCCGGCCACGTCTTCCGCCGCCCGGTCCAGCAAATCGGGCAGACGGTCATCAGTGATCATTTCATGCAGCGTCATGGCCAGGGCCGCCAGCTGATCGGACCGTGCGCCCGCGCCGCCGTCGGGCATCAGCACCGCCCGGTCCCAATGCAGCACGCCCGCCGCTTCGCCCAGCGTCGACATGCGGCGGAAACGTGACTCAAGCTCGCTATAGGCCGACATCGGAATCTTCCTTGTCTTCTTTCGGGCGTTTGGTGTGATAGATGACATAGATCACCAACAGCACGACCGCAAAGGAATACCATGTGAACGCATATTGCAGGTGGTTGTTGGACAGCAGGATCACCGGTTTTCGGCCCAGCGGCCAGCCACCCGGGTTCGCGGCCGGGCCGGCTTCAATGTAAAACGGCAGAACGCCGGACAGCCCCTGACGTTTGGCCATCTGGACCACATCGACCGAATACCACAAATCCTTTTCCGGCTGATTTTCCGGGATCCAGTCGCTTTCGCGCCCGCTCCTCCGCAGGATGCCGGTCACCGTCACCGGCCCGACCACCCGTCCGGCGAGACGTTTGCCGGGGTTCCGGAGTTCCCGGGGAACCCATCCCCGATTGATGTACACCACACCGCCCCGATCCAACCGCAACGGCGTGACCACCTGGCCGCCCGGATTGCCGCGATAACTTTTGCCGTCCATGTAAATTTCACTGTCATGCAGAAACACGCCCGTGGCGCTGACCGGGCGGAACGACAGCGTTGCCCCGGCCCCCGTAATGGTGTCGACCGACAACGGCGCCCGGGCCAGGGCCGCTTCGCGCTCGGCGATGACCGCTTCCTTCCAATGCAGCCGCTGGACCTGCCAGGACCCGAGCGCGATCAGCAGCGCCAGCGCCGGAACGGTGAATACGGTCGGCCACAGGGTCGGCCGGAATCGACGGCGCGGGGTGTCAGTTTCCGCCATCATATTTATGCCGAAGGTTTTTGTAATGCAGCGCCACCAGCAGGGCCTTGGCGGGTCTCAGGAGCACAATCGCCAGGATCAGCACCACGGGCGGCCAGATGACCACATGCACCCAATAGGGCGGCGTCAGGGCGAGCTCGAGCCAGAAAACGAAGGGGATCACCAGGGCGCACAGGATAAACATGACGAACACCGCCGGCCCGTCGCCACTGTCATGGGGGCTGTAATCGAGGCCGCATTCGGAACATTTGGGGGCGACGGTCAGAAGTCCGCTATAAAGCCTGCCCCGGCCGCAGCGTGGACAGCGACACCCCAGTCCCGCCTTGAGGGGCGGAACCGGGGCGTATTCATCACCTGTCATATAGATGAATGCTTGCCGGCGTTCAGTGGCCCGCGCCGGCGCTGGCGCCCGAGCCCCACCAATAGATGGCGGTGAACAGGAACAACCAGACCACATCGACAAAATGCCAATACCAGGCGGCGGCTTCAAAACCGAAATGATGTTCCGGCGTGAAATGCCCGGCCTGGGCGCGGAAGAAACAGACGATCAGGAAGATCGTTCCCACGATGACATGGAAGCCATGGAAACCGGTCGCCATGTAGAAGGTGGTCGGATAAATCCCGTCGGTGAATTTGAACGCCGCATGGCTGTACTCGAAAGCCTGAACACAGGTGAAGGTGATCCCGAGAAGGATGGTCAGCGCCAGACCCTGAAGCATATGGGACCGGTTGCCTTCGCGCAGCGCATGATGGGCCCAGGTTACGGTAACGCCGGACATCAGCAGGATCAGCGTATTAAGGAACGGAAGGTCCCAGGGATCGAAGGTCTGGATACCGGGCGGCGGCCAGGTGCCCTGAATCGCGGCGGTCGGATACAGGCTGGCCGTAAAGTAAGCCCAGAACCAGGCCACGAAAAACATAACTTCCGAGGCGATGAACAATACCATCCCGTAGCGCATGCTGATCTGGACGATGGGCGTATGGTAGCCATCGAATGTGGCTTCCTGCACGATATCGCAGAACCAGCCATACATGACGCACAGCAGGCCAACCCCGCCGAGCGCCATGACCCACCAGATTTGGTAATGCATCCAGAGCACGCTTCCGCCAAGCAATGCAAAGGCGGACATTGCGCCCAGGAAGGGCCACATGCTGGGATCCACCAGGTGATAGGGATGCTTGTGACCGTGATGAGAATATTCGGCCGATGTATCTGCTGGCGCTACCATGTCAACCGTTCCGTTTCCGTGTCATGATCTAGTTATATGCCGCAGCGGAAGGACCACTGACGGCGCGTGATACGGCAGCTGACTTTTCACTGCCGGGCGTTTCTAACCTGAAGAAAGTGTATGAAAGCGTAATCGTCGTGACATCGTCGAGATTGTGGTCATTCACCATGTCGGGATCGATGAAAAACGACACGGGCAAGCTTGCCGTCTTGCCTGCCTCGAGGGTCTGTTCGGTAAAGCAGAAGCAATCTATCTTGTTGAAATAGATCCCCGCCTTGGCCGGCGTCACGTTGAAGGTGGCTGTGCCGGTAATGGTCTCATCACCCTGATTCGTGGCGCTATAGATTGCGAGGCGTTCTTCGCCCAGCTTCATTTTCATCGAAAGCTGCCTGGGCTCAAACCGCCACGGCAGCTTGGAGTTCACATCGGAATTGAAGCGCACGGTAATTTCGCGGTCGACTATCTTCTTGGGGGC
>CALGIA010000454.1 GCA_937916005.1 uncultured Rhodospirillaceae bacterium | reverse complement strand
TCGTCGTCGTGGAATCGCCCGCAAAGGCAAAGACCATCAACAAGTATCTCGGATCGGGGTTTACGGTTCTCGCATCATATGGTCATGTGCGCGACCTGCCGCCCAAGGACGGCTCCGTGCGTCCGGACGAGAATTTTGATATGAGCTGGCAGATATCTCCGAATTCGGAAAAACATATCGACGCCATCGCCAAGGCTGTAAAGGGCGCGGACCATCTCTATCTCGCCACCGATCCGGATCGTGAGGGCGAAGCGATTTCCTGGCATGTCCAGGAGGTATTGAACGAGCGAAAGCTGCTGACCGGCGTCGACGTTCAGCGTGTCGTATTCCACGAAGTCACCAAATCGGCGGTGCTTGACGCCATCGCCAATCCGCGCCCGTTGGATCAGGAACTGGTCGACGCCTATCTGGCGCGGCGCGCGCTCGATTACCTGGTCGGATTCACATTGTCGCCCGTGCTGTGGCGCAAGGTTCCGGGGTCGCGCTCGGCGGGCCGGGTCCAATCGGTCGCACTGCGCCTGATCTGCGAACGGGAATCCGAGATTGAACTTTTCAAACCCCGGGAATACTGGTCCGTCGAGGCGGACTTCAAGACAGGTTCCGGCGCCGGCATCACCGCGCGGCTGACCCAGCTGAACGGCGAAAAGCTGGACAGATATTCCCTGGCCGACGAACAGGCCGCCAAGAACGCCGTCGCCGCCGTTGAGGCCGCCACCTGCACGGTAAGCTCCGTCGAGCGCAAGACCGTCAAGCGCAACCCGTCCGCCCCCTTCACCACCTCGACCCTGCAACAGGAAGCGTCCCGCAAGCTGGGGTATGGCGCGCAGCGCACCATGCGCACCGCGCAACGGCTCTA
This sequence comes from uncultured Rhodospirillaceae bacterium, assembly GCA_937916005.1. Classification (GTDB taxonomy): domain Bacteria; phylum Pseudomonadota; class Alphaproteobacteria; order MPNO01; family MPNO01; genus CALGIA01. Next base: position 2,245 of record CALGIA010000454.1, on the reverse strand, counting down.
TGAAGGCATTACCCTGGATGGGGAAACCGTCGGGCTGATCACCTATATGCGGACCGACAGCGTCACCATGGCGCAGGAAGCGGTTGCCGCCGTCCGCGATCAGATCGCGAAGGATTACGGCCGGGAATACGTTCCGGACACGCCCCATGTCTATCGCAGCAAGGCCAAAAACGCGCAGGAAGCCCATGAGGCCATCCGTCCGACCAGCTTCACGCGTCACCCGTCCGACGTTGCGTCCCATCTCAATGACGACGAACGCAGGCTGTACGACCTGATCTGGAAACGCGCCACGTCCAGCGCCATGCAAAGTGCGGAGCTGGAACAGGTCGGCATCGATATCGCCCCCGCCGACCGGTCCGTCGTCCTGCGCGCCACCGGTTCGGTCATCAAGTTCGACGGATTTTTGAAACTCTATCAGGAAGACAAGGACGACAGCGCGGAGGATCCGGAAAATAATGACCGGATACTCCCCCCCGTATCGGAGGGCGAAGGACTCGACCGGGGCGCCGTCAAGCCGGAGCAGCATTTCACCAAGCCCCCGCCCCGCTTCACCGAAGCCAGCCTGGTCAAGCGGCTTGAGGAGCTGGGCATCGGCCGGCCGTCGACCTATGCCTCCATCATCACGGTGCTGCAGGACCGCAATTATGTCCGGCTCGAATCGCGCCGCTTTGTTCCGGTCGATCGTGGCCGCGTGGTCGTTGCATTCCTGTCGGGATTTTTCGAACGCTACGTGGAATATAATTTCACCGCCGAACTGGAAGACAAGCTCGACGATGTCTCGAACGGCCAGATCGACTGGCGCACATTGCTGCGCGAATTCTGGACCGATTTCCAAGCCGCCGTCGAAGGCACCAGCGACCTGACGATCACCAACGTCATCGATGCGCTGGACGAGGATCTGGGCGCGCATTTCTTTCCCGTCACGCCGGAAAAACCGAACCCCCGGGCCTGCCCGGCCTGTGCCGATGGGCGCCTCGGGCTCAAGCTGGGCCGCCATGGCGCGTTCATCGGATGCTCGGGCTATCCGGAATGCGCCTTTACCACGGCGCTTGCGGTTGGCGCCGACGCCGATGAATTCGCAGCCTCCGGTCCGCGCGATTTGGGAATCGACCCGGAAACCGGTGAAGCGATCTCGCTGCGCAAGGGGCCGTTCGGATTTTACGTGCAATTGGGCGAACCAAAGGGCAAGGGCAAGGACAAACCCAAGCGGGCCGGTTTGCTGAAAGACATGAACCCCAACGAACTCACCCTGGAACAGGCGCTCGCATTGCTCGCCCTGCCACGGGAAGTCGGCATGCATCCCACGTTGGATGTAAAGGTCCTGGCCGGATTTGGCCGCTATGGGCCCTATCTGAAATACGGCCGCGCCTATGTCAAGCTCGGCCCCGATGAAGATGTGCTCAATATCGGTCTCAACCGGGCGGTCACCCTGATCGATGAAGCGCCCAAGAAGACCACTGCCCTGTCGGTGCTGCGCGTGATCGGCGACCATCCGGACGATGAAAAGCCGGTCGATATTCGCAACGGCCGCTTCGGTCCCTATGTGAAGCACGGCAAGGTCAATGCATCCCTGACCAAAGACATGAACGTCGACGAAGTCACCATGGAACAGGCGCTGGAACTGCTTGCCGCCCGTATCGCCAAGCAGGGCGAAAAGAAACCCGCCAAGAAAGCGGTAAAGAAGACGCCCGTTAAGAAAGCCGCGAAAAAGCCGGCCGCGAAGAAAAAGCCGGCCAAGAAGAAAGCGGCGAAGAAAACCGCCCCCGACTCCACTGACGACTCCACTGCCGACGCGCCGAAAGTCGCCGCGTCCGCCACAGTCGACTGAATTTGGCGCCCCCCCGAAATCGCAAGCCCCTTCCCACGCTGGAAGAGGTGCTGGACTATGTTCGCGAAAACCCCGACGCCATCGCGCGCCGCGACATCACGCGCGCGTTCAACATTCGCGGGTCCGACCACAAGGGGATGAGCAAGATGTTTCGCCAGTTGGAGGATGAAGGCCTCCTGGGGCAAAAACACCGGCGCGCGCAAGAAGCTGGGAGTGAACTCCCCCCGGTCGGCGTTATTGAACTGACCGGGCTGGACCCGGACGGCGAAATGCTTGCGCGGCCGCAGAACTGGGACGAAGCCGGCGCGTCGCCACGGATATATCTTGTCGCGTCCGGCCGGAAGGACGGGTCGGCCCCGGCCCTCGGCGACCGGGTGCTGGCGCGCATGCTGCGTATCGATGACACCGAAGACGGTC
>CALGIA010000453.1 GCA_937916005.1 uncultured Rhodospirillaceae bacterium | reverse complement strand
CCGCCGTTCTGCTGATCGACGAGATCGACAAAGCCGATATCGAATTCCCCAATGATCTGCTGCGCGAAATCGACCGCATGGAATTCTATGTCTATGAGACCAAGGAGACCATCAAGGCGGTCAACCGCCCGACGGTGATCATCACGTCCAATAACGAAAAGGAACTGCCCGACGCGTTTTTGCGGCGCTGTTTTTTCCATTACATCCGGTTTCCCGACCATGAGACCATGGAACAGATCGTTCACGTTCATTTTCCGGACATCAAAAAGAATTTGCTGAAGGAGGCGCTGGAAACCTTCTTTTCCATTCGCGATGTCCATGGGTTGAAGAAAAAGCCGTCCACGTCCGAATTGCTCGACTGGATCCGGCTGCTGGTGGCCGAGGATATCCCGCCTGAATCCCTGCGCGAGGATTCCAGCAAGGCCATTCCCCAGCTCTACGGCGCGCTGCTGAAGAACGAGCAGGATGTCCACATGTTCGAACGGCTCGCCTTTTTGTCCCGCCGCCAGGGGAATTAGTCCGGAAAATGTTCGTCGATTTTCTCTATCAGCTCAGAGCGGCGCGGGTCCCGGCGACGATCCGCGAATTTCTCATGCTGATGGAGGCGATGGGCAAGGGCGTCGCCGGCACAAGCGTCGACGAATTTTACTATTTGAGCCGCGCGGCCCTGGTGAAGGACGAAAAATATTTCGACAGCTTCGACAAGGTGTTCGCCAATTTCTTCGCCGGCGCCATGCATGCCACGGAAGGCGTGTTCGATGAAGTGATCCCCGATGAGTGGCTGAAGACCCTGCTTGAGCGCGCCTTCAACGAGGCCGAGATGCAGGCGATGGAAAAGCTCAGCCTGGAAGAACTCATGGCGGAACTGGCCAAACGTCTGCAGGAACAGGAAAAGCGTCACCAGGGCGGCAATAAATGGATCGGCACCGGCGGCACTTCGCCCTTCGGCAATTCAGGCCGCAACCCGGCGGGTGTCCGCATCGGCGGGGAAGGCGGCGGCAAATCGGCCACCAAGCTGTGGGAAAAGCGTGAATTCCGCGCCCTCGACGGCGATGTGGAGCTGGGCACAAGGAACTTCAAGGTTGCTCTGCGCAAGCTGCGCAAATTCGTGCGCGAAGGCGCCGAGGACGAGTTCGATCTGGAGGGCACGATCCGGGCCACGGCCGACAATGCGGGCATGCTGGATATCCGCATGCGGGCGGAGCGCAAGAACCGGATCAAGGTGCTGCTGTTCATCGATGTGGGCGGGTCCATGGACAGCCATGTGCGGCTCAGCGAGGAACTGTTTTCGGCGGCGCGCACCGAGCTCAAACATCTCGAATATTTCTATTTTCACAATTTCATATATGAACGGGTCTGGCGTCAGAACCAGCGCGGCTACAATGAATGGCAACCGACCTGGGACATCCTCAACACCTACGCCTCGGATTACAAAGTCATCTATGTGGGCGATGCGACCATGAGCCCGTATGAAATCACGGAAATCGGCGGGTCCATCGAACATTGGAACGACGAGCCCGGCGAAACCTGGATCCGCAGGATGCTTGCGTGCTATCCGGACGCGGTATGGCTGAACCCCACATCGCCGGACCGCTGGATGCGTACGCCGTCGGCGCACATGATCTACCAGCTCATGGAAGGCCGCATGTTCCCGCTGACCGCCGACGGCGTCGACGGCGCCATGAAGAGCCTGCGCAAGGGCGGGCCGTCGCTGGCCCGGCGATAGAACTCCGCCACCGGCGCGGCCTCGCATCACGAAAAGGGTGGGGGCATGGTCCGGTCCGAACCCGAAAAGCCCTTGAAATGGACGTATTTCTCATTCGGCATGTGCGGGCCCCTTGTGATGAAACTCAACAGCATATCAGCGGTTTTTTGGCCCTGTTGGGATAGCTTGTCTCGCAAATGTGATCCGCGCGCCATTCGGACTTTATTAACCGAAAGGGTTGAAAATCGTTCTTTCGAAATACCGTTTGGACGGAATATTGAGATTACCGTAAATATGCCGAGTAAAGATGATCAATTTCTGCAGGACAGTGATTTGTTATATGTCATGCCGTTGCGGATACTTCCGCTCAAATCGGGCCCCATTAAGCGGGCGCGATTGATCAAGGACGCTCATCTGAATTCTTCGATCGAACTGTTCCATATGGAAGACGGCGCGTCGGGCCAACTATATCTCAGTGAACTGGACGCGGAAATGTTCGGCGGGAATAAGGAGAATATGGAACACGATCTCCATATTCTTGAAAGCGTCACGAGGCTCCAGTCCTTCGATGTCTACAGCCTGCGAATCAAACTTCGCGAAGCCGATATCACGGTCACATCCTCGGATTTTCTGACGCTTTCGGATGCCAAGAAAAGTGAACTGGCCGGGCATATGAAAGCGTTCACCATGCCCCTGATCAAGCAGGTGTATGGGCATGACGACATCAATATCGAGGATGCGGGCGACATCATAAAACTGTTTTCGGACCCCGACGTGGGGACCGCCATCGAAAAACTGAAAATGCTGTCTCGAAAATTGAATATCAAGCTGAATGACATTCCCAAATTTCTTGAGGATTTCTCGGATATCTATTTGTCATTCGCCTATTACCAGCAATATCTCGATGAGATAACGCCTGAGATGATCAATTTTATCGATGAGATCGGCACTCTTAAGGAAAGCTGGCAGATGCGCCAGGATCCGCGTTTGATGGATGTCTGTGTGTCGCTCGAAAATGATATGAACAATTTGATCGCCGGAATCACCGGACGTTTTGAAAGTTTCAACCTGAATACCAACTCAATGTGGGAGAATATTACGGCTGAACGGTTCAAAACCGTTCAGAACCTGATCACGACCCACCATGCGACGATCGGCGGCGTGCTCTGTGGTCTTGGCAGTAAAATGAGCGCCTGGCGTTCGTCATTCCCGACCGCCGACATGGGCGGCCCGGTAAGCCGGGCGGAAGTCCTGTTGTCGGATATTGTTCCGGGGATGGATAAAATCGTGAAGCTGGAAAAATCAACGCCCTTGGCCATGGCGTCCTGAGGCCCGCCTGCTACATTTCCCGCAGCTGCATCAACGCGCTGTGTAAAAGAAATCATCCGGAAGCGCAT
>CALGIA010000452.1 GCA_937916005.1 uncultured Rhodospirillaceae bacterium | reverse complement strand
ACTGGGCGAGGAATTCGATATCGATCAATCCGCCACGAAAATATTTCACGTTCCAGACATCTCCCGGTTCATGCTCCCGGGCGATACGCGCGCGCATATCCGCGACATCCCGCAACAATCCGTCAGGATCGCGCGGCGCGGTCAGGACATCGTGAATTGTTGCTTCGATTTCGTCAGCCATGCCGTCCGGCGCAATCACCACCCGCGCCCGGGTCAGCGTCATGTGTTCCCAGGTCCAAGCATCTTCGCGCTGATAGTGGGCGAAGGCTTCCAGCGAGGTCGCGATCGGCCCCGCGTTTCCAGACGGCCGCAGCCTCATATCCACCTCGAACAACCGGCCTTCGCCGGTCGGGGCCGATACCGCGCTGATGAAACGCTGGCAGAGGCGGGAAAAATACATGGTCGGCGCCAGCGGCTTGTCACCGTCGGAGACTTCCGTCCCGGGCGCCAGGTGATAGAGAAAAAGCAGATCCAGGTCCGACCCGACCGTGAGTTCGCACCCGCCCAGCTTGCCGAATGCGACCACCGCCATCTGGCTATCGGGCACCTTGCCGTGCCGGAGACAAAATTCCGTCTCGACTGCGGGCAGAAGCGCGCGGAGCGTGGTGTCGGCCACATCCGACAAGGGCCGGCCGGCGGATTCCGGATCGATTCCACCGCGCAACATCTGAACGCCAAGCTGGAAAATCCGGTCATTGGCCCAGCGCCGCGTGATATCGAGCGTGTCCTGTAAATCCCGCCCTTGGGTCAGGGACTCGTCGAGGTCTAGGGCCAGCGCCTGGGCATCGGGCAGGGGTTCGAAAAAACCCTGGGTCAACACGCCGTCGAGCAGGATCGGGTGACGGCTGAGCCATTCCGCCAGTCTCGGCGCGCTGCCCATGATCTCCGCCACCAGATCCAGCAGCCCCGGGTTGCTGTGAAATAGCGAAAACAGCTGAACGCCCGCCGGAAGCGCTGCCAGGAATCCGTCGAAACGAAGCAGGGCCGCATCCGGGTCAATGGTCCGGGACATGGCGTCGAAAATCCGAGGCGTCAATTCAGTCAGCAACTCCCGGGACCGGGCGCTCCGCATGGCGGCGTATCTGCCATGATGCCAGGCGCGGATCCGCGCGGAGACCATGGTCGGGTCGCGAAACCCGAATTCCCGGAGCGTTACAAGTGTATCTGGGTCATCATCGGCCCCGGTGAAGACGAGATTCCCCGATTCGCCCAGATCGGCGCTTTCCTCGAATAATTCCGCGTAGTGGGATTCGACGGTCCGCATTTCCGTCAACAGATCGGCCAGAAATTCTTCCCGGTCGTCATAGGCCATGAACGCCGCGATGGCGGCCAGTCCCGCTTCCGTTTCTGGCAGGCTGTGGGTCTGTTTGTCATCGATCATCTGCAACCGGTGCTCCAACCGGCGCAGAAATTCGTAGGCGCGTTTCAGGTCGGCGCTTACCGTCTCATCCATGCGCCCCATTTCGACAAGGCCGTCCAGGGCTTCGAATGTGGCGCGTGGGCGCAGGCCGGGTTCGCGCCCACCCCAGATGAGTTGCTGGGTCTGGGCGAAGAATTCTATTTCCCGAATTCCGCCGCGGCCCAGCTTGATATTATGCCCGGCGAGGGCAATTTCCGCGCCGCCGCGATGGGCGTTGATCTGGCGTTTGATGGAATGGATATCCTGAATCGCCGCGAAATCCAGGTTTTTACGCCAGATGAAAGGCCTTAAATGGTCCAGAAAGCGCTCACCGGCGGCGATGTCGCCGGCGACCGGACGGGCCTTGATCATCGCCGCCCGCTCCCAATTTTGCCCCGTGCTTTCATAGTAATTTTCGGCGGCGATGGTTGATATGGCCGGCGGCGTTGAGCCCGGATCGGGCCGCAGCCTGAGATCCGTTCGGAAGACGTACCCGTCCTGGGTTCGCTCGTCCATAATTCGCACAAGGCCACGGGCGAATCGCACGAAAAACTGTTGTATGCTGGCTTTGCCTGTATATTCGATCCGGTCATGCTCATAGAGGATGATAAGATCGATATCGCTCGAATAATTGAGTTCGCGGGCGCCGAGCTTACCCATGCCGAGGATGATCAATCCCGACTCCCGCTGGGGGTCGTCTGGATAAGGTAATGCCAGTTCACCTGTCCGGGACGCTTGGGCGAGAAGATGCGCACAGGTTGCGCGCAGGGCGCATTCAGCGAAGTGGGACAATGCAGAAGTGACTTTATCCAGGCCCCAGACGCCGCAAATATCAGCCAGTCCGACGGTCAGCGCCACGCGCCGCCTGGCGATCCGCAATGATCGCATCCGTTCTTCGGTCGCGCCGGACGCGTCGCCATTCCCGGCGATGCCGGCCAGAATTTCGTCGAATACAGGACCGGGGTCTGACAGGAACAACCGACGTGTAAATGATAAATCCGCCAGAATGCACTGGCCTAAAAACGGGCTGTTTCCGAAGATGGCGTTCAGCAGCAGCGCACCCCGGTCATCGTCGGCGACTTCCTGGGCAAATTTCACGATTTCTGGGTCGTCGGATCGGGCCGCCGTCTCGAACCAGCGGCGCATGAATACGTCCGCAGCTTCCGGGTCGCCCGGTCGTGGTAATTTTCCCGGATCCGGTATCAGGTATTCTGGAATCATGGTCAAATGGCGCACTCCACAATCGCGCAGTAGGCGGTGGGTGCGCCCAGACTGCGCCAAGTGCGGGAACCGGTCAAGCGAGGCAGGACGCTAAAGACGGATGCTTCTTCGAGCTTCACATGTATTGCTGGAAATCCTGGCGGTTCTTCTTGCCAGCCTGGTGCTTGTCCTGGTTGGCGGCGCGTGGCGCCTGTCTCAAGGCCCGGTGTCCCTTGGTTTCCTGAAACCCTATGTGGCCACGGAATTGGCCGCGATCAAAGGGCCCGTGGAGATCGAAATCGAGGATATGATCCTGAAATGGGCCGGGTGGCAACGCGCGCTCGACATCGTGGCGGTAAATACGTCTGTCAGGTCGCGCGATGGCGCCGTCCTCGCCTCGGCGCCCGAAATAGCCGTCAGCTTTAGCGTGACCTCAATGCTTGTCGGCGTTATCGCCCCGACAAGCCTCGAACTTATCCGGCCGCAGCTCAATCTTGTCCGCGATGAAACCCGTGGATTTGGCGTCGGAACTTTATTTGGAAGCGCCGAGGGGCGATCGGATCAGTTTTTGCCCCTGCTGGTTGACGCCATGGCGACGCGGCCGGACCCAGACAGCCACTTGAGCCAACTGAAGAAAATCAGCGTTATCGGCGCAAAGGTCACCGTCGACGATCCCACCATCGGCGCATTTTGGGGTGCGCGCTATGCGGATATCACAATTTTTCGCGTCCCCGGTGGGGTTCATATCGATTACAACGTGGACACGGATTTCAGAGGCCAGAACCCGACACTCCAAGGAACCGTCGATTATCGGCCGGATGACCGCGAGATTGTTGTCTCGACCGATTTTGAGAAACTGCGCCCCGATGTGCTCAGTTCCGAAGATAAAGCGCTGGCGCCGTTAAAGGCCATTGGCGTGACACTCCGGGGGTCGGTCAAATTCCGTGTTTCCACGGACGGTAAACTTAAGGACGCGGCCTATAATATTTCCAGCGGCGAAGGCGTGGTGACGCTGCCCCACCCGTATCTGAAAAATATCAAAGTCAAATCGATCATTGCTGTCGGGCGTGCGGATGTTGAACAGAACCGATTGGTCGTCGAGCGATTGGCGGTGGATCTCGGCGGTCCGACAATCGACCTCAGCGGTTCGCTGACCCGCAATGCCGACCATGCCGACTTCCGTGCCCATGCGGCTGTCGACGGGTTCCCGGTCAATGAATTTGCCCGCTACTGGGCGCCCGACATGGCCAGTGGCGGCCGCAAATGGATCATCGAAAACGTGCGGGACGGGAATCTCACAAACGGAAAAATAGACCTGTCGGGACGTTTCGAGACCGCCGGGGGCGAGATCAAATTCAGCAAGTTCGGCGCAACCGCGCAGATCAGGAAAACCACGGTTCATTTCTTTCGCCCCATGCCGCCGGTGCGCGATGCGGATTTGTCGGTCACATTCGGCAGGGATCGAATAGATATCCAGGTTGATGGCGGAACCCTTCGTGGCATCACGATTTCCGAGGGGTCGGTGGCGTTGACGGAACTGGACGAGAAAGATTCCAATCTGAAGACCGATCTGGTCCTGCGGGGCGGGTTGAGCAAGGCGTTGACATTACTGAACCATCCCAAGCTGGGATATCTGACCAAGCTTGGTATCGACCCTGCCGCCATAAAAGGTGAAACCGCCATACGCGTTTCCGCGCGGTTCCCGCTGCTTAAGGATTTGAGCCTGAAGCAAATCGATATCAGGGCCGCGGCCAATCTGGTGGATGTTTCTGTCCCGAAGGTGGCGTTCGGGCGCGATCTGACACAGGGCAAGATTGCGCTTCGCCTCGACCGCGAAGCGATGAGTCTGATTGGTCAGGCGAAAATCGATGGAATTCCAGGCGAGATTGCGTGGTACGAAAACTTTACCGACGATGCTCCCTTTACCCGCCGCTACGATATGAAGACGACGCTGGATGATGCGGCGCGCGAGCGCTTTGGCGTTGACCCCGGGAAATCCCTGGAAGGTCCCGTCTTCGCCGACCTGTCATACGTGGAACGGGCCGGCAAGGCGCCAACCCTGTATGCGAAGCTGAAACTGGATGACGCGACGATTTCGATCCCATTTCTGAAATGGTCAAAACGATCAGGCAAGCTGGGGATTGCCGAGCTGGAAATCATTTTTCGACAGAAAAAAATGCGGGAAATCAGGGGCTATCGCTTCGCGGCGGACGGCTTGCTCAGCAGCGGCAGCGTAAAATTCGCCAAAGACGGCTCGACCCCGGAAACCTTGAATCTGAGCAACCTGGCGCTGGGCGATAGAACAAATGTCGGTGGAACGGTTACACGCACGGTGGACGGTCGATTCGAGGTTGAGCTTACCGGGACGGAACTGGATTTAACGCCGTATCTGAAAGAAGACGGGACCGCTGTAAAGCTGCGGGCCCATGGCAAGGTCAACAAGCTGTGGATCGGGGAAGACGCAGCGGTCGCCAATGTGGAAGCCGATATTCACCATGACGGAAGCTCTTGGCGCCGAATTTCAATGAACGGTAATGTCGTTAAAGGAAAACGCATTTCGGTAAACTATGGCGACGATGGAAAGTCTGGGCATTTGGAGGTTCGCGCCGCCGACGCCGGAAACATTCTGAAGAAGCTTGGACTGCTGTCCAATTTACGCGGCGGGGTTATGACCCTGTCCGCGGCGCGAAAGGCGTCAAAAAAGGCTGAACCTTGGCGTGGCAAGCTGATGATTTCCGACTTTGTTGTCACCAAGGCGCCTTTCATGGCCCGGCTATTAACCTTGGCGTCGCTGACCGGCATTTCCAACGTGATGGCGGGCAAGGGGGTTGTCTTCAATCGGCTGGACATGCCGTTTACATTTGCGTCGCAGCGGCTGGATATTAAGGATGCGCGCGCCGTGGGGTCGGAACTCGGTATTACCGGTGTTGGATCCATAGATCTGGGCAAAAAGAAAATGGATTTGGACGGCACGGTGGTCCCGGCCTATACGATCAACTCCATGCTGGGGAATATTCCGGTGCTCGGGGCTGTATTCACCGGATCAAAGGGAGGCGGAATCTTCGCCGCGACCTACACCATGAAAGGCACGTTCGAAGAAACCGTGATCGAGGTGAACCCGTTGTCGGCCCTGGCGCCGGGCTTTCTCAGAGACTTGATCAAGGGCATGGGCAAGGCAGGCACGAAGGGCCCGCCGCCCGGAGCCGACCTTGATCCGTCGACAAGCCAGTAATTAAACCGGCTTAACCAGAACGTGTTTCTTTTTTCCAGCCGACAACTTGATCACGCCGTCGGTGGAGATATCCGACAATGTGACGTTCTGGGTTTCCTCGGAAAACGCCACATCATTGATCCGCGCGCCACCGCCGCGGATCAGACGCCTCGCCTCGCCCTTGCTGGCGGCCAGTCCGGCGAGCAACATCAGTTCAAAGGCGGGGATGCCGATTTTCAGGTTGGCGCGTGGACATTCGATCCGGGGCAGGCCCGCAGCTGATTTGCCTTCTTCGAACGTCAGCCGGGCGGTTTCCGCCGCCGCGTCCGCTGCTGCACCGCCGTGGCATAGGCGGGTCGCCTCCACGGCGAGTATCTTCTTGGCGTCGTTGATATCGCCCTGTTCCAGCTTTGCGATGTCGTCCAGCGGCAATTCAGTAAACAGCTTCAGGAAGCGGCCGACATCGTTATCTTCCGTATTGCGCCAGAACTGGAAATAGTCGTATGGGCCGAGCCGTTCCGCGTTGAGCCACACGGCGCCGCCAGCGGTCTTGCCCATTTTCTCGCCCGACGCCGTGGTGATCAACGGCGAGGTCAGCCCGTATAGCCCGGCTGAATCGACCCGGCGCGCAAGCTCTATCCCGTTGATGATATTGCCCCATTGATCGGACCCGCCGATCTGGACGATGCAGTCATTGCGCCGGTGCAGTTCCAGGAAATCATAGGCCTGGAAGATCATGTAATTGAATTCCAGGAAGCTCAGCGGCTGGTCGCGGTCAAGGCGAAGTTTCACCGATTCAAAGCCCAACATGCGGTTGACCGAAAAATGCCGGCCATAATCACGCAGGAACGGGATATATTGCAGCGTATCGAGCCAATCGGCGTTATCGACCATCACCGCATCGGTGGGGCCGTCGCCGAAGTTCAGGAATTGGCTGAAAATTCCCTTGATGCTGTCCATGTTGTGGGTGATCCGGTCATCATCCAGCAACTGGCGCGATTCGTCCTTGCCCGATGGATCGCCGACCCGGGTGGTGCCCCCGCCCATCAGGACAATCGGCTTGTGGCCGGATTGTTGCCAGCGGCGCAGCAGCATGATCTGAATCAGGCTGCCCACATGCAGGCTGTCGGCGGTGCAGTCAAAGCCGATATAGCAGGTCTTCGGCTGGCCTTCCGCCAGCACGGCGTCGAGCCCGGACTCATCCGTGCATTGATGGATATAGCCGCGCGCGGCGACGGTTTTCAGGAACTCGGATTGAAATTCGGTCATCGGGCGTATGTAGCATGCAGACGGCGTGATGAAAACAATTGACGGATTGGCGCGCGCGCGGGTTAATTCGGCCTATCAGAAAATGGGAGACTTCAAAGATGGAGCCGAGCCGCACCGGACCCTTTCCTTTTACGCCGATCAACCGGCGTCCCAAGCTGACGTGGCCGAACGGCGCCCGGGTTGCTTTCTGGCTTATTCCCAACATCGAAGTCTTCCCGCTGAATGAGCCCGTCCCCGGGGGAACCGGCGTGGCGCCCGATATCATCAACTGGGCGCCGCGCGATTACGGCGCGCGGATCGGCATTTACCGCATGATGGAGGTGATGGAGAAATATGGAGTGCGCGGGACCGTCGCCTTGAATTCCGAGGTCTGCGACGATTATCCGGAAATCATCGAAGACGCCATGGCGCTCAACTGGGAATTCATGGGCCATAACCATTCCAACTCGCGCTATCTCCATACAATGGGCAAGGACGAAGGCCGCGAGCTGGTGTTGAGCACATTTGACCGCATCGAAAAGGCCACCGGCGTGCGACCCAAGGGGTGGCTGTCATCGGGACTTCAGGAGAACTGGCATACGCTCGACGATCTTATTGAAGCCGGCGCGACCTATGTCGCCGACTGGATCAATGACGATCAGCCCTATCTGATGGATCTGGGCGGCAAATCCATCGCCTCGATCCCCTATTCGGGGGAAATCAACGATATTCCCCAGGTTCTGCGCGGCGGACATACGGCGGATGCCTTTGCCGACATGGCCAAGCGCCAGTTCGACACGCTGTATCGCGAGGGAGCGGAATCTGGCCGTGTGATGGCCATGGCGCTGCACCCCTTCATTACCGGTGTGCCCCATCGGATATCGGCATTCGATTCGGCGCTGGAATATATTACAAGCCACGATGACGTCTGGCTGGCCACCGGGTCGGAGATCATCGACCATTACCTCAATTCCGGGTCGACATTCTGACCAACGAAAGGCTGCAATGATGCGCGCTATTGGATTGATGAGCGGTACCTCGCTGGATGGGATCGACGCGGCGGTGATCGAAACCGACGGCAAGATCATTTCCGAATTCGGGCCCTGGCTGACCGCGACCTATGACGATGATCTGCGTGAACGGCTGCGTGGGGCGTTGGGGCAGACCGCGCCCGCCGGTATTGATGCGCTGATCCATGATCTCACCATCGCCCATGAGCGCGCGGTGCGCGCGCTGCTGTCCCAGGGCAATTTGTCGAGCGGCGATATCGAAATCATCGGGTTTCATGGCCATACCATCGATCACCGGCCCGATGACGGCGTCACATGGCAAATAGGGGACGGGGCGCTGCTCGCCGAAAACACCAAAATCAACGTGGTCTGCGATTTTCGCTCCGCCGATGTCGCGGCGGGCGGGCAGGGCGCGCCCTTCGCGTCGCTGTTCCATCAGGCGCTGTGCGCCGAGGTGGAAACCCCGGTGTGCGTGCTCAATATCGGCGGCATATCCAACGTTACCTGGATAGGTGGAAAAGGGCGGCCCCCAATCGCCTTCGATTGCGGGCCCGGCAACGGGTTGATCGATGAATGGGTTCACCAAAGGGCCGGCGTGGGCTTCGATGACGGTGGCCGGATCGCGTTATCGGGCGTGGTCGACCCGTCGGTCGTCGCCCGGTATCTCGCCATGCCCTATTTTGCCGCGCCGCCGCCCAAATCCCTCGACCGGCTGGATTTCGACCTGACGCCGGTCGCGAACCTGTCGACGGAAGACGGCGCCGCCACGTTGGCCTCTGTCACCTGTGAGGCGATCGCCCGGGCCATGGAACATCTGCCGGAAGCGCCGAAAAAATGGCTGGTGACCGGCGGGGGACGCCACAATCCGGTCTTGATGAACGGCCTGAACCGATTGCTCGATGCGCCCGTGGTCCCGGTCGAGGATGTCGGCTGGAACGGTGATGCGCTGGAAGCGCAGGCCTTTGCATTCCTGGCCGTGCGCTCATTGGCGGGGCTGCCGCTGAGCCTGCCGACCACCACCGGTGTCTCCAAACCGATGGCGGGTGGGAATTTCTGCAGGGTCCCGGGCTAGGATTTAATCGGCTTCAGCGGTTTCCAGGACGAGGTTTTTGTCGAGATAATCCTCGATACACTGGGTCAATTCGGGGATCTTGTCCGAGAAGAAATGATTGGCCCCCGGGATCGCCTTGCAATCGATGGTGATGGCGCGCTGATTGGACAATTTGAAGGCTAAAGCCTCGACACTTTCAAACGGCACCACATCGTCTGCTTCGCCATGCAGCATCAAGCCCGACACCGGGCATGGCGCCAGGAAGGTAAAGTCATACATGTTCGCGGGCGGCGCGATCGACAGGAATCCGGTAATCTCGGGTCGGCGCATCAAAAGCTGCATGCTGATCCACGCGCCAAAGGAAAATCCGCCGATCCAGCATTGCGGTGAGTCCGGATTGGCCGATTGCAACCAATCGAGCGCCGAGGCGGCATCGGAAAGTTCGCCGATCCCTTCGTCATAAGCGCCCTGGGAACGGCCGACGCCGCGAAAATTGAACCTCAACGCGGAAAATCCCCGCTGAATAAAGGCGTGGTAGAGCTGATACACCACGCGATTATTCATCGTGCCCCCATATTGCGGATGGGGGTGCAAGAACAGCGCAATCGGGGCGTGGGGGGTTTTGCTATGGTGGTAGCGGCCTTCGAGGCGACCATCGGGGCCGTTAAAGATTACTTCGGGCATGACGCTCCGTAATGGGGCCAATTTGTCCCCTTGTAAAAAAAATCGCTGGGTCAGCTAACTTGTTGACTAACCCGGGTGATTACTTAAATTCCTGTCCGGCATTGCGCGACCCCGGTCAACGCTGGCGATTCACGTTGACATCTCAAAACGTCGAGCGCGCGGAATATAGCACGATCGGGGTCCTTAAAATCAAGCTTATCAAACCCGGCCAGGACATGCATGACTGAAATTGTTTATTTCGACTATAACGCGACAACCCCCCCCCGGCCTGAGGTCGCCGATGCGATGATGGAAGTGCTCCGGGTCGCGGGCAATGCATCGGCGGTTCATGCGTCCGGCCGGGCGGCGCGCGCCCGGGTGGATGAGGCCCGCGCCAGTATCGCCGCGCTGATCGGGGCGGAACCAGGCCAGATTATCTTTACCGGGTCAGGAACCGAAGCCAACAACCAGGCTTTGCGGGAATCGGGCAGGAAACGGCTTATCGTGTCCGCGATTGAGCATGAGGCGGTCCGCAGCGCGCGGGCCGACGCGGAAATATCACCTGTCGATGAAAATGGAATAATCAATCTTGAGGCGTTGGAGCAAATACTTGCCGGGTCCGACGAGCCTGCCCAGGTGGCGGTTATGCTGGCCAATAACGAAACCGGGGTCATCCAGCCCATCGCCGAAGTGTCGTCCATCGCCCGTCGTCATGGCGCCCTGGTCCATTGCGATGCGGTGCAGGCGGTCGGTAAAATCCCGGTCGATGTGGTCGCCCTCGGCGCCGACAGCTATGCGCTGTCGTCCCATAAATTTGCGGGCCCGCAGGGGGTCGGCGTTCTGGTCATGCGCACGCCGGACATCATCGGCCGCTTTGTCCATGGCGGCGGTCAGGAACGCGGTCTCAGGGCCGGAACCGAAAACGTTGCGGGAATTGTCGGGCTCGGCGTCGCGGCCAGGCTTGCCGCGCAAGCGCTGCCGAAATACGCCAAGCTGGCCGAATTGCGTGATGGGCTGGAACGCCGCCTGCGTGATATCGCCCCCGACATGATCGTTTTCGGGCAGGACAGCGAACGGCTGCCCAATACGGCCAAGCTGACCATGCCCGGCGTGCCCGGCGATACCCAGGTCATGGCGATGGATCTGGCCGGCATCGCCATTTCCGCGGGCTCGGCCTGCGCGGCCGGCAAGGTCGAACCGCCCTATGTGCTGAGCGCCATGGGTGTCCCCGACGACATTTCGATCACCGCGACCCGGGTCAGCCTGGGCTGGCAGACCCGGCCGGAGGATCTGGATAAATTCGTGGCCGCCTGGGAAAAATTATATAACCGTGTTGGCCGGAAAGTCGGCTGACCGCGATGCCCCGGATCACCTTCGTTACACGGCAGGGCAAAAGCTGCGATTTCGATGTAACGTCCGGTGACACATTGCTCGAGATCGCATGGCGTCATGATTTGGACATGGAAGGCGCCTGCGAGGGCTCCATGGCGTGCTCGACCTGCCACGTGATCGTGGAGGCGCAATGGTTCGACCGGTTGCCTCCCGCCAGTGAAGACGAAGAAGACATGCTCGATCTGGCCTGGGGCGTCGCCCCGACCTCGCGGCTTGGCTGCCAGGTCGTGGTCACCGACGCATTGGACGGCATGGTCGTCAGCCTGCCCCGGGAAACCACCAACCAGATGGAGGAGTAAGCGATGGCAGCTCATCCAGGCAACCTTTTTGCCCAACTCAGCAATGCCTGCGCCGATGAATGGGCGGCCTATACCGGACATGGTTTTGTGCGGCAGCTCGCCGATGGGTCACTGCCTGAAGCCAGTTTCAGGCATTATCTGGTGCAGGATTACCGGTTTCTGATCCATTTCGCACGGGCCTATGCGCTCGCCGCCTATAAGTCCGACCGGTTGGAAGACATCCGCGCGGCGTCCCGGTCAATTTCGGCGATTGTCGACACGGAAACATCCCTGCATATCGCTTATTGCAAGGGTTGGGGCTTAAGCGAAAACGATCTGGAAGCTGCGCCGGAAGCCCGCGCCACCATGGCCTATACCCGCTACGTGCTGGAGAAAGGGGCGTCGGGCGACCTTCTGGATTTGCATGTGGCGCTGGCGCCCTGCGTCGTCGGCTACGGCGAAATCGCCGCCCGGCTGGCCGCCGACCCGGCCACCGTTACCAAAAACAACCCCTATGGCGACTGGATAAGCATGTATGCCGGCGACGACTACCAGTCGGTGGCGCGCGCTGAAATTGACTTGCTCGACCGGTTATCGGCGCGGCGTGGTGGGGCCGAACGTTTCGGCGATCTGGCGCTGACCTTTTCCCAGGCAACCCGCCTGGAAGCCGATTTCTGGGAAATGGGCCTGACACTGGCTGATTAGGGCGGAAGACCCTATATATCCGATATGGACAAGATGGACGCCCTAGATATCCCCAAACCGCCGGGAAAAACCCGGATCGTGGTCGCCATGTCGGGCGGTGTGGACAGCTCGGTCACCGCCGCGCTGCTGGCCGAACAGGGCTATGACGTGGTCGGAATTACCCTGCAGCTCTATGACACGGGCGCGGCTGTTCATAAGAAAGGCGCGTGCTGCGCGGGCCAGGACATCTATGACGCCCGGACGGTCGCCGATTCCATCGGCATTCCCCATTACGTGCTGAATTACGAAAAACTGTTCCAGAACAGCGTGATCGACGCTTTCGCCGACAGCTATGTGGCGGGGGAAACGCCGATCCCCTGCGTCACCTGCAATCAGACGGTCAAATTCCGCGATCTTCTGGCGACCGCC
>CALGIA010000451.1 GCA_937916005.1 uncultured Rhodospirillaceae bacterium | reverse complement strand
ATAAGTATTACTGGCGGGTCACCCAATGGATCATGCCCTGCTTCACCATGATACCGCCCCGCGCGGATCACCCGCAGCACGGGCACTTCTGGGTGCCCATCGATGACGAAAACTGCTGGACCTGGAGTTATGATTACCACCCCGAACGCCCGCTGACCGCCGTAGAGCGTCAGGCCTGCCTGGACGGCAAGGGAGTTCACAGCGAAAACATTCCCGGCACGTTCCGGCCCGTGCAAAACAAAGACAATGACTACCTGATGGACAGGGAGGCCCAGAAGCGCGGAGAAACCTATTCCGGCATCGCGGGATTTGCGATGCAGGACGGCAGTCTCCAGGAATCCATGGGACCGATCATTGACCGGACAAGGGAAAATCTGGTCGCCACCGACTACGGAATTGTCATGACCCGGAACCGTCTGCGCCGGGCGGCAACAGATCTTCGCGACAAGGGCATTGCTCCTCCAGGCCGCGATGCCGAGCAACATAAAGTGCGTTCAATATCTGTAATTCTGGAACCCGATCAGAATTATGTCGAGACGTGTCGCGACGCAATGATTGCGGAAAAAGGAAAACCCCGGGCAACGGTGTAATATCCGCCCGCCGCCGGAGACGGTCGGGGAAACCACATTGGATGGCAAAAAGCGCTCTAATCTGCCAGGGCTTGTGACTATTGCCTATCAATCCGCAAATTTGTCGGCGCTATATGCGGCATCGAGACCACCGGCCATCTCAATAAAGCGGGCAATATCGACCAACCCGGATCCGTCCTTGAGATTTGAAAATATGAAGGGCCGGTCGCCGCGCATTTTCCGGGCATCCCGGTCCATGATTCCAAGATCGGCGCCAACCAGAGGCGCGAGATCGATCTTGTTGATCACCAGAAGATCGGACCGCGTAATGCCCGGTCCGCCCTTGCGGGGGATCTTATCCCCGGCCGACACATCAATGACATAGACCGTCAAATCGGCGAGTTCCGGGCTGAATGTGGCGGCAAGATTATCGCCGCCGGATTCAACGATCACCAGATCAAGCGCCGGGAATTTGAGGTTCAGATCCGCGATTGCCGCCAGATTGATCGAGGCGTCTTCCCGGATCGCCGTATGGGGGCAACCGCCGGTTTCCACGCCCGTGATGCGCTCCTTCGGCAATGCGCCCGACCGGGTCAGGAACTCGGCGTCCTCCTGGGTGTAGATGTCATTGGTTACCACCGCGATCTCGAACCGGTCGCGCAAATGCTTGCACAGCGCGTCGGTCAACGCTGTCTTGCCGGAGCCCACCGGCCCGCCGATACCGACCCGCAACGGGCCATGGGGAGAAGATGTCATGATCGAAAAAGCCTCGAATATTGGGTTTCGTGATGGATGGATTGGAGATCGAGCATCGGCGCGGCCGAACCGATATTTTCCAGAGGAATGGTCATCGCCTGTGCCGCGGCCTCGGCCACAATCGGCTCCAACGCCGCCAGCGCCAATTGTCCGTCCGACTGCCCAAGCGGTATGAGCCGCACGCCCGCCGAAACAAGATTGCTGGCAAAGCCATGGAAATAGCCGCCAAGCCCGTCAAGAAGATCGATCCCATGGGCGGCGCAGGCGAGACCTACGGCGACCGGGTAGACCGCGCCACCCGCAAGACGGTCCAGCGCGGAAGATGGCCAGGCGTTACGCGTAGCCGTCAGGAAGGCGTCGCCCTGGGACCGGGACTCGAGCGCAATCTCGGAGGTGGGCTGGAACGCCGCGCCGAGCTCGGCCATATCATCAAGGGCATCCCAGTCCTGTTTCCGTGTCGCCAGATAGACTTCCCGGAACAGCACGCCGTCCACCCGCCCCGAGCCGAACAGCAATACGGTCTCGATCCAATCGATGAGACCATTCCGATCCGTCACCTGGCCGGACTCGACCGCATATTCCAGACTGTGGCTGTAGGCGAACGCGCCGACAGGGAAACTCGGCGACAGCCAGCTCAACAACCGATAGAGATCACCCTTATCCGCCATGTTGATGCTCGCCCGCATAGGCGCCGCCTTCAGGATCAAACGGTCGGCGCGTTTTTGTCAGATGCGCGCCCAGCCCTTCCAGCATGGTTTCGAGCACATGGTCCCCGCGGATATAAATCTGATTGAGCTGAATTTCGGCCGGGCAGTGGCGATTGCCCAGATGCCAGGTGATTTTCTGAAGCTCCAGGGCGGTATCGGCGCGGATTTCGACCAGGTCCTCCGCCGCCGCCCGGATCTCGATCCAGCCGCCGGACTCCACCCGGAGCCCGTCGCCGTCGCGCATGGCGGTGGCATGTTCCAGATCGAGCAGAACGGGTTCTTCCAACCCACAATCGAGCCGGATGCGGCGGCGGTGGCGGGAATCGTAATCCAGGGTCACCGTGCCCAGCGCATCCGCGGCG
>CALGIA010000450.1 GCA_937916005.1 uncultured Rhodospirillaceae bacterium | reverse complement strand
GGAAAAATTATTGTTCTGATCCACAATATTCTGGCGTTGGTATTTTTTTATTCAGGAATTTCGACAAATGGATGGGAATGTTTTTAACTGGAAGCCTTATCTGTTCTTCGCCGTGATTTGCTTTGGGCTCGGATTGACCATAATTGCAGGCGCCAAAATGATGAATTTTATCTAATCGGCATGAATCCTGCTGAATTGAACCGCCGTTAGAATCTCTTAACCGCTGTTTTGTAAACTTCCCAGCAGGAATGGATGCCACCGCCCTACTTTGGGCTCTGGGGATAGATGCACGATCTAAAACTTAAAAACATCAGCATGGTTCTGGTCGACCCGCGTACCCAGGTTCGAACCGGGCTGCGTATGGCGTTGAATGACGCCGGTCTCAGCAATTCCAATATCCTGGATGGCCCGGACATGAAAACCGTGCTGGACGCGCTGCAGCAATCGAACCCGCCCGACATTTTGATCTGCGATGCTGCGTCGATGGGCGGAGACGTCGTCAAGACCTTTCGGTCCATCCGGCACAACGAGATCGGCAACAACCCGTTCATCGCGATCATCGCGGTCACTTGGGACCCAACGGCCGTGACCATCAACCGGGTCGCCAATTCAGGCGCCGATTTCATTCTCGCAGCGCCGTTTTCGCCCCAGCAATTACTTGATCGCATCAACTCTCTGGTTCATAACCGCATCCCCTACATCGTCACCAGCGATTATATTGGCCCAGACCGTCGGTATAAAAGCCGGGAAGCATCAAAAATTCCGCTGATCGATGTTCCGAATTCACTGCGAGAAAAGGCGATAGGAACCTTCGACGCAAAACAGTTTCGCTCACAGGTATACGGCACTATCGGCAACATAAATGGGCAAAAAATGGAACGCCACGCCGTGGCGCTGGCAAAACACGCCGAGGTTCTGGTCGAACAATTCGAAACCGACCATAACACTGTCGATATCAACAGGCTGGAGCAACTGCAGGTCGCGGCGACGGATTTGCGATGGCGTGCGCAAGACGCAGGTCTGCGCCCCATCATTGAACTTTGCGAAGCGCTGCAAAATGTGGTCATCAAGATTATTGACGACGCCGACAATAGGCTGGTGAGGGAATTCGAGCTTATGAAACAGCTTTCATATGCAATCCGGCAATCCATCGCCGTCAGCGGTCAGGATGCGATCCTGGTCCACGATGTCGCCCGTGCGGTATCATCCAGATAATATTTCTATTCACGGTTATCGACAAAACGCGGCGCCTTGACCGAACTTTCAAACGCCGCCGCGATGGAGCCCGTCGCCAGCACGTCGATGGTGGGCGAGATTTCGAAGACCTGCTTGGTCCGCCGGGTTAAGTCTTCCATGGCCTCCAAGGGCTCCGCGCCCAGACGCAGTTCAACGGAAACACGGAATTCGTCCAGCCCATCGGGCGCCGTCGTCATCTCAACCTTGAAATCATTCACCATGGGGATCTCGAACATGAAATCCTCGAATTCCTGGTGGTTCACATTTATGCCGCGCAGCTTGAAAAATCCGGCTGTCCGATGCGCGTGGCGGATCACCGGAAAGACCGAAAACGGCCCCCGGCTTTCACCCTGTTTTTGCATGCTCACGATGTCGCCCGAATCCCAACGCAGGAAGGGCGTGGCCTGATTGCCAAATAATGCGGTCGTCACCAGGCGGCCGGGCTGGCCGTCCGGCACCGGTTTCCAGGTATCCGGGTCGAGCACCTCAATCAGGGCAAGGTCGTCCCAGATGTGGAACCCTTCATGAGCCGGGCTTTCCGCGCCCATCATGCTGATTTCCGTCATGCCGAAATTATCGAACAGTTCGGCGCCCCATTCCCGTTCCATCTTGGCGCGCTTGGCGTCCGATACCGCTTCCGCAGTACACATCACGGTCCGGACCGTGCTGTCGGCAAGATCATAGCCCTGGTTGTCGGCCATATTGGCCAGATGGAGCCCGTAGGAACTCATCCCCATCCACAGGGTCGGCTTTAGCATCTGGATCAATTCGAGCTGCTGCGCCGACGGCAGGGACGCCCCCGCCCCGCCCCAGACCAGGCCGATCTTTCTGATCTGGGCGGCGCGCGCCCAGGCATGGCCGGCCGGGTGAATGCCAAGGGGCAACGATATATGCGCGGCCTCCCCCGCTCCCACTCCGGCGCAATCGAATGTCCGCGCAAAACCCATCATGTTATAGGTCATGTCTTCATGGGTGCGCGGATAGAACAGCGGCTTACCCGTGCTGCCGCCGGACCGCCAGTACTCGCAGACATCTTCCTGCCTGAAAACGCAGAACCGGGTATAAAATTCCTCGGCGCTCATGGCGCGCAGTTCATCCTTGGTCAGGATCGGAATTTTGGCCCATTCCTCCGGCTCGTGGACATGATCGAGGTCGATA
>CALGIA010000449.1 GCA_937916005.1 uncultured Rhodospirillaceae bacterium | reverse complement strand
TACATCAAAAATAGTCGTAAATATTCTTACTTTTCTCAAAAACATTCTTATATGAAAACTATATCGCGCCGAAAGGTGATGACCGATCACGCGGCTGACGCCTTCTTCCGGCGCCGTTACGCTTTTTGAGAGGATTGTCATGACAACAGGTTTGCCGCTGCTCAATCCGGGCGCACGTTCGCCGGGTCGGGCGTTGATTTTGCGCTGTTCCCCGGTGGGCATGGGGTTCATCGTCGCTTTTTCGCGGGGGGCCGGAGATAGCTCCGGTCTGGCGGCGCGGCCTGCCTTGTCCGCGTTCCCTCCGCCGTGTAGCATTCTTCCGAACAAGGGAGACTGAACATGGTTGGATCCGTCGGACAACGCATCAACGATATTCGCGATCAGTGGCACACCAAGAAGCATCCGTTCTTCACCTCCATGCTGGACGGCTCGCTCGATCTCAAGGCGCTCGGTATTTACATGGGCTATCACCACCAGTTCGTTGCCCGGGCCCAGCCGGCATTCGGGCTGATGTATTACCGCGCGCCCATGGATGTGCGGGAAGCGCTGGTGGAAAACCTGGCCGAGGAACATGGCATGATGGCGCTGCCCGGCGAAGGCCATGAACCCCATGACCATAACGAGATGATTTTCCGCTTCTGCCGCGCCGCCGGCCTGTCCGAGGAAGAGGTCCGCAACACGCCCATGTCGCCCGCCTGGGTCGGGCGCAACCTGCATTATGTGGAATGCCTGCGGGAAGAACCCATCGGCGTGGCCCTGGCCATGCAATCGACCCAGGAAGGCCAGCAGGTCGCGCTCAATGTGGAAGTGACCATCCCGTCCTTCATCAAGCATTACGGCTACACCAAGGACTCGCCCGAAATCGAGTTCTTCGTCGAACATGCCGAGGCCGACCTGGAACACAGCGAACGGCAATTGGCGCTGTGCGAAAAATATATCGACACGCCCGAGCTGGAAGCCCGCGCCATGGTGGTCTGCGAGGAAGCCGTGAAGCTGCGCTGGGCGTCGATCACCGATCTGTACCGCCGTTACGTGTTGAAAGAGGCAGACCTTCTGCCGCCGGGCATTGCCGCGTGACATGACCCGTGACGCGGCAATTGCCGAGGCGCGGGATTATTTCGATGGCGGCGGGTTCGTGCGCGATCTGGCGCGGCGGGTCGCGATCCGGAGCACCAGCCAGGACCCCGACCACGCCGACAGCCTGCGGCAATATCTCGACGATGAGATGTGCGCCTCGCTGGACGCGCTCGGCTATGTCTGCCGCGTCTTTCCCAACCCGGTCGCCGACGCCGGACCGATCCTGATCGCCGAGCGGGTCGAGGATTCCGCTTTTCCCACCGTGCTGACCTACGGCCATGGCGACACGGTGCGCGGGCTTGACGACATGTGGGCCGACGGGCGCGACCCGTGGAAACTGACGCAAGATGGCGACCGGCTTTATGGACGGGGGACCGCCGACAACAAGGGCCAGCATTCGGTCAATATGGGCGGGCTTGCCGCCGTGATCGCGACGCGCGGCGCGCTCGGCTTCAATTCCCGCATCCTGATCGAGACCGGCGAGGAAATCGGCTCGTTGGGGTTGCGCGAATTCTGCGCCGAACATGCCGACGGGCTGCTCGCCGCTGATCTGTTTCTGTCATCGGACGGCCCGCGCATCGCGCCCGGGACGCCCACATTGTTTCTCGGCGCGCGCGGCGTCTACCCGTTCGAGATTTCGGTGAATCTGCGCGAAGGTGGTCATCATTCGGGCAATTGGGGCGGGCTGATCGCCAACCCCGCCATCCTGCTGGCCCAGGCGCTTGCCGTCATTACCGATGGGCGCGGCGCGATCCGGGTACCGGAATGGCGGCCGGCCAGCTTGACGAATTCCGTGCGCCATGCGCTGGCCGGGTTGGATGTTCAGGGCGGCGACAACGCGCCCGACATCGACCCCGACTGGGGCGAACCGGGCCTGACCCCGGCCGAACGGGTTTATGGCTGGAACAGTTTTGAAATACTGGCGGTGACCTCGGGCACGCCGGAACGCCCGGTCAACGCCATTCCGCCCACTGCGAAGGCCTTCTGCCATCTGCGTTATGTGGTCGGCGCCGACGAGGACGATATCGTCCCGGCGCTTCGCCGGCATCTGGCGGACAACGGTCACGACAAAATCCACGTCGAAAAAAGCGCATCGGGTTTCCTGCGCGCCACCCGGCTCGACCCGGACGACCCCTGGGTCGGCTGGGCTGCGGACTCGGTCACGCGCACCACCGGTTCGACGCCGGCAATCCTGCCCAATCTCGGCGGCGCGCTGCCCAATGACGTGTTTTCCGAAGTGCTCGGCCTCCCGACCATCTGGGTACCCCATTCCTATGCCGGCTGTTCCCAGCATGCGCCCAATGAACATCTGCTCGGCTCCGTCGCGCGCGAAGGGCTGGAAATCATGGCCGGCCTGTTCTGGGATCTGGGGGACCGGGAGTCGGAATTACCCGTGGGGCGGCGTTGAAATCTTATCCACAGAGATTCGTTTTCAGGCTTGCCGCATTTTCTGACCGTGCTACCGTTAGCCGTTCCGCGGTCTCGTCGACCAATGGCAAGGCCGCCATGGGAGTAAGGCAATGACCGAACAATTGAGACATACGGTACGGTCGTTTTTGAATTGCGAGCGACCAACCGATCGTGGCGCGGCCCAGGCCCTGGTGAAAGACTGGTTTGGCCGTTATGACCCGGACCCGAAAATCCTCGATGAAGAAATCGCCCGCCATTTCGATGCTCAAGCGGATGCGCGGGTCAGCATGAATTAAACGCTAAAAAGACGGGGTATAGCCCGTCGCGCGTTCATATTGCCGTGGCGCGTCAGGGCCGTCCACGTCAAGGGCATGGGCCGCGTGACGCGCGAAATATGGGTCATAGAGGTGGCCTTTGCCGACCACGCAGAGGTCGGCGCGGCCGTCGGCGATGATGTCGTTGATTTCAGCCGGGCCCCTGATATTGCCCACCGTCATGGTGGGAATGCCGGTTTCCCGCCGGATGGTTTCACTGAACGGAGTCTGGAACAGCCCGGTCGCCGTGGGCCGCGCGCCGGCGACCACATTGCCCGTCGAGACGTCCAGAATATCGAGCCCGGCGTCCTTGAACATCCGGCCGATCTCGACCGCATCTTTTTCCGTGGTGCCGCCATCGACCCAGTCAAAGGCGGAAATCCGGGCCGAGATGGGCTTGTTGCCGGGAAATTCGTTCCGCACCGCCTGGAAAACCTCGAGCGGAAACCGCATGCGGTTTTCCAGCGACCCGCCATAGTCATCATTCCGCTGGTTGGTCAAAGGCGAGATGAAAGTCGACAAGAGGTAACCGTGGCCGCAATGGAGTTCGATGATGTCGAAATCCGCTTCGTCGGCCATGCGGGCGGCGTTGGCGAAAGCATCGCGCACCCGGTCCATATGGACCCGGTTCATTTCCGTCGGAACCGGGCCGGCATCGGAAAAGGCGATGGGTGACGGGGCGTATATTTCCCAGCGATTCTTGTCCGATTCCGTTTCCCAGGGCACCGGGTTCGCCGCCTTGCGGCCGGCATGGCCAAGCTGCACGCCGATCTTGGCTTCGGTGGTCCGGTGGACGAAATCAGTCACCCGCTTCCAGGCCGGCACATGGTCGGGTTTGTACATGCCGGCGCAGCCGGGAGAGATGCGGCCGGCCGGCTCCACATCGGTCATCTCGGTGAAAATCAGCCCGGCGCCGCCCATGGCGCGGCTGCCGAGATGGACCAGATGAAAATCAGTCGCCGTGCCGTTTTCGGCCGAATACATGCACATGGGCGACATCACCACCCGGTTGATCAGCGTCATGCCGCGCAGGGTGAAAGGCGTAAACATGGGCGGCGTGACGCCGTTTTTGTCGGACATGGTTGGTTCTCCTGAAAAGGGCTTGTTTCGGCGGGATCAGGCCTCGGCCTCATCGATTTCCACGTTGATGACCAGCTTATCACCCCGGCGGGTCACCGGATAGCTCGTCACGTTGAAAGCGGCGGCTTGCAGACATTTCCCCGTATCGATCTCGAACTGAAACCCGTGGATCGGACACATGGCCAGCATGCCCTCGACCGGTCCCTGGGTCATGTACCCGCCGGCATGGGGGCACCAGTCATCGATGCAGTAATAGTCATCGCCGTTCTGATAAATGCCTATTCCGTGCCGTTTTGCGACCATCAGCCGGAGCGGCTCATCCTCACTGATTTGGTCAATATCGACGATGAATTCCATGATGCGTCCGGTCCCGGAATTGTTGCCTGGTCCAAGCCTACATTTACGACGGCCATGTCGCTAC
>CALGIA010000448.1 GCA_937916005.1 uncultured Rhodospirillaceae bacterium | reverse complement strand
GGATAGTTGGGTTAAGCCGGGATGTTCCTAATTCTAACGCAAGCCGGGCGGGAAACAACCGATCGGATCGATTGCAACGAATGTCCCTGTTTGCATGGGTCGTGCATATGGCGCGCCCATGGATCATGGCAGTCACGTTCGTCGCCGGAATGCTATTCGCCCGGGGGCTCCGCCGGACGCCGCTCCGGCGCCGAGACCAGGGCTATGCCCAATAGAATAAGCATGATCCCCGCCGCAAGCGCGGCAGTCAGCGCTTCGTCCAGAAAGGCGACGCTGAGCGTCAGCGCGAAAACCGGCCCGCCGAGCAATCCCACGGTCGAAACCGTCGTTGGCAGATAGCGCACGCAGGTCGTGACCGACACCATGGCCAGGGCCGTGCCGATCACCCCGCCATAGGCGAGGACGGCGATTTCCCGGCCGGAAAATGCGATCGAGGGCAGGGGGCCGGCGACCAGGGCCAACAGGGCGCTCAGCATCGCCGCCAGGGTGAGCTGAAACGGCGCAAGCTGGAACGGCGTCCGCTGGGGCCGGTGCTTGCGAATGTGAATGATGGCGATGGACCAGCTCAAACCGCAACACAGCAGCATCAGGTTTCCGGCCAGCACGTTTGCATTGGTCCAGTCGAAGCTGGCCGGGTTAAACAGAACGGCCAGTCCGGTCAGGGCGACCGCCAGCCCCGCAACGCGCCGCCGCGACGGCCGTTCCCCGAACATGAGATACGCCGCCGGGATCACCCAAAGCGGTGTTGTATAGCCCAGAAGCGCCGCCCGCCCGGCCTCGACGAACTGCAGGGCCAGATGCATCAACGCCGTATAGATGGCCATCATGAACACGGCCACCGACACCACCAGCGGCAAGTCATCCCGGGTCGGGAATTTCAGCTGGCCGGTCGCGGCCAGCACCCCGAACAGGACCGCCGCGCCGATTCCGATCCGCATGGTCGCGTACCACAGCGGCGGAATGGTCTCGATGGCAATGCGAGTCACCGGCCACAAACCGCCATAACCGATAATCGCACCGGCCAGTGCGACAAACCCTGTGGTTCTGTGAGACAAGGTTCTGTGAGACGCCATGTAAATCCGGGGAAAGAAGTCAAAAAACAGCCTGATCCCGCCCCGTGCGGCGGTCCGCGCAGCCGGGATTTCAGGCACGCGGGAAGATGTTCCCATGGGCGTGTGAAGTCAATTCGTCACATGGGTTTTCTGGCGGCGGACCGATTGGGATAAAACTGGGCACCGGGTCGTTCGCGTAGGTTCGCCACGGCGGAACGTCCGTTAAGTGCCAAAAGGCGACATTGGGAGATGGCCCAAATTGCCTTGTTAAGATTGTAAAACCTTGTTGAACAATTCGGCTAATTCAGATATGCGATAGGGCTTTCGAATGAACCAGGGATTTTCATCGTCATAGCCAAGATCATTGACCTCGCCGTCAGGATATCCAGAGGTGAAGACTATTTTGAGCGCCGGCATCATGCTGCGCGCCTCACTGGCGATGTCGGGACCGCTTAGGCCTTCTGGCAGCACGACGTCAGTAAACAGAACATCGATTTCCGGATGCTTGGCCAAAGCAGAAAAGGCGGCCTTGCCATCTTTCGCTTCGATAATGTTGCAGCCCAGATCGGATAAAGTCCCAACCACAATTTGACGAACGTCGGGGTCGTCTTCTACCACAAGAACGGTAGCAACTAGAGATGGGGCTTGCGTGCCCCTTTCCTCATCTGGTTCCACATTAGCTACGAGTTCCGCCGCACGTGGCAGATAAATATGAAAGCTTGTACCTTCGCCCACTTGGCTCTCGATATCGACAAAGCCTCCCAATTGTTCGACGAAACCATGTACCATGCTGAGACCGAGACCTGTTCCTTCGCCAACATCCTTGGTGGTGAAGAAGGGTTCGAACACATGTTCCAGAATTTCGGGCGCTATGCCGGTTCCGGTGTCGGTCACTTCCAGCATGAGGAAGTCGCCTGGAACAATATTGCTGTGCTTCGCGAGAAGCTGGGTATCTATGGTCCGGTTCGAGGTCGTGATGGTAATCCTTCCGCCTCCGGGCATGGCGGCACGTGCGTTGATCGAGAGATTGAGAAGGGCGCTTTCCAGCAGAGATTTGTCCGCATTGATCGGCCAGATGCCATCGGTAAATTCGGTGTTTATCTGAACTGTTTCGCCGAGCGTCTGTTGCATCATCTCGCGCATGCCCCGCACCAGAGCATTCAGATCGACGTGTTCCACCCTGAGAGTCTGTTTCCGTGAAAATGAGAGCAGTTGGTTGGTCAATTCTGCGGCGCGCATGGCACCCCTCATAGCCGAGGACAACGACTTGTGCGCATTGCCGTCAGTAACCTGATCCATGGTTCTTTCGAGATTGCCGACGATTACCATGAGGAGGTTGTTGAATTCATGCGCGATGCCACCCGTAAGCTGGCCCACGGCTTCCATCTTCTGGGCTTGGCGCAATTGTTCCTCGGCCTGTTTGCGCTCGGTGATCTCGGTTACGACAAACAGCCAGACCTCATCATAAAAGGAGTGGCTGAATGCCGAGATCGACAGTGAAAAGCTACGCCTAGAACTACCTTTTTCGTTTCTATGGACTTCTCCCTTCCATTCTCCCTTGCGGACAAGTGTAGGGAGAACTTCATCGATCAGCTTTCTGTTATCGTTCTCATAATTTTCAAATATTTGAGAGACCTGCAAACGGAGCAATTTTCCGTTGTCATAGCCGAACATTTTCTCCGCGCTTATGTTGGCATAAACGATTGATTCGTCATTCGTGCGCACGAGAAAAACCGCTTCGGACATCATCTCCAAAATGCGGGCCTGCAGCCGAAATTCTTCCTCCAGGGAGACATTTTTCTCTATGACCTGATGGCTATAACGTTCCGGCAAAACGGGATCGATAGTGCCAAATTCTTCAACGATGTTGAAAATT
This sequence comes from uncultured Rhodospirillaceae bacterium, assembly GCA_937916005.1. Classification (GTDB taxonomy): domain Bacteria; phylum Pseudomonadota; class Alphaproteobacteria; order MPNO01; family MPNO01; genus CALGIA01. The sequence goes on along the minus strand of CALGIA010000448.1, from coordinate 4,848 downwards.
CCGTCGGCACCGCAATGGGAAAGGTAAGTGTTTACTCTCGCGTGATGATGGCTGGGATTCATTTCCACCATCCCTTGAGGGGTCTCCAGACTTATGGTCTCCAGCGCGCCAACAAGTGCTTCGGCTTCCAGACTCCCAGCCCTGTTGGCCGCTTCCGCGAAGGCTTTTACGCAAACAAAGGCACCTTCGCCAAAATTGGTGAGAATGCCATTTCCCTGCGGCCACACGCCATTCACCCCAGGAAATTTCGCAAGGTTCTCCAGAAACTGGTGATTGCTGGGGGTGTCCACGGTCATGAAATAGGTATTACTGGAATAGAACCCCTCTCGAATTTCCGGAGACAGGTTACTGGCCATCATTTCGTCATAATGACCCATGACCACCGCCATACGCTTCTTAAGTCCCCGCTCGGTAAACCGGGTCAGAAGGGCTAGTTGGTCTGTTCCCGCGAAATAAGGAACAAAGACATCCGGCGCGGAAGCCTCGACCTGATCCAGCAGGCTTTCGATCTCGTTGGCGCTGACACCGATGGAGCAATATTCCTCGCCGACGACAATGCCGCCGACTCCTTGCAAGGCTACCTTTCCGGCATGGATGGACCCGCGCGGCCATTCATAGTTATTACCCGCAAAGAACATGCGTGGTCCGAATTTCGCACGCATGAAAGGAATCATTCGATCGATTTGCTGGTTGGGTAGAGCGGCAAAATGAAAAAAGTAACGACTGGCAATACTGCCTTCGTAAAACGAGAAATTCAGTAAGGGAACCTTGCGCGGCTCAGCAACGCTGTAGGCGACAGCGATCCGAGAATTGGAAAGAAGGTTGCCGATGATAGCTGAGCATCCATCCCGTTCCACCAACTTTTCGGCGGCGGTAACCGCGCTTTCAGGCAGGCTGCCATCATCCTCGATTATGAGTTCTAGAGGTCTTCCGAGAACGCCACCATTCTCATTGACATCTAGGCACGCAATAAGGCCGGCGCGTGCTATTTCCGTGCCGTATATTCCCACCAGCCCTGTTAATGGTGGCATGAGGCCTAATTTGACCGAATGTTCCAAAATCTACTTTATCTCCGTATAAAAGTCAGTTTTGGCAGACGGTATACCGACAACCCGACCAGGGCCGCAACGAACCCGGCATACGAACCGCCCTTTGCAAATCGATCTCGGTTCTTGAGAAAATTGCCGATAAAAACAAGACGCCCACGACAATGAGGGCATCGAAGATTGTCAGTACAGCGATCGAGTTGCAAATCATGCGCTCAAGCTCCGGGCGACAAACAAATTTCGAACTAAAAATGCTCCGGATGCGATTGCTATGGTCTGTTCTCCACCAAAGGCGCTTTTCGGACTTATATGATAAAAGAAGTAGGCTAAATTATTAGTTAAGCAATAGCCGAGAGCATAAATTTCAAAAGTTTGACCCCATTTCAGCAAACTTGGATGAACCCGCGATAATTCGCAATTACGCCGCGATTGCTGATAAGTCTGAATTGTATGAGGCTCGGCAACGAGGCCTCCATACCCTCCTCGTCCGTTCGCACCATCCGCGAATAGCCGACCACGTCAGCAGCTAGTATCGCTGCTAGTCTCCTCTGGACACGTTCTTCGGCCACGATCCCTCCCAGGCACTCGTTATCGTCGAAATTCTATGTGTCGGTATAGGGTTTGCCTATCGGGCTCCATGTCCGTTCCGGGTCAGAAGCAGACATTCCGAATGCCCAGTTTCATCCCATTCGGGTCTGCCCTAGGACCTTGCAATATATGGCTTTCGGAACCTGGCGGACGGGATGGGATATCATGTTCATCCTCGGGATTCTCGGCTACGATAATTCAACCGCACAAGGGAGGCCCAGATGAAACTTCAGCTCAGCATCGCGACCGACACCAACCCGCGCACCCGGCCCATCATGGACGGGTCGGTTTCGCCGGACGGCATCGATCTCATCCACACGCCGCTGCACCCGTCGGAAATGTTCTGGCGTCAGCTCAAGTTCGGCGATTTCGATGTCTCGGAGATGTCGTTTTCCTCTCTCATCAAGGCGATCTCGGCGGGCAACGACCAGTGGGTCGGGCTGCCGGTTTTCACCACCCATCATTTCTTTCAGAACTGGATCGTGATCCGCAAGGATGCGGGCATCAACCGGCCGGAAGACATGGCGGGCAAGCGGGTCGGGGTGCCGGAATTCCAGCAGACCGCGGCCGTGTGGTCGCGCGGCATTCTCAAACATGAATTCGGCGTCGATCAGACCGAGATGGAATTTTTCATGGAACGGCTGCCCAAAACCAGCCATGGCGGGTCGACGGGCTTTGTGCCGCCGCCAGGCGTTACCGTCAATCAGATCCCGCTGGAAACCAATATCGGGGAAATGATGCTGGCCGGCGAACTGGACGCCACGCTGCTCTATCTGCCCAACCCGAATTTGCCCAACCGGAATCTGATAGACCGCAGCACCGCCGACCTTGCCTCCCATCCCAATTTCGGACCGCTGTTTCCCGACCCCGCCGCCGAAGGCCTGCGCTATTACCGCAAGACCAACATCTATCCCATCAACCATGCCATGGTGATCAAGCGCTCCGTGGCGGAGGAGCATCCGTGGGCGGTGCTGAATGTGCTGAAGGCGTTCAACCAGGCCAATGAAATGGCCAACCGGCAGCGCCTGGAACATGTGGATTATTACCACAAATCCGGCCTTATTTCGCAGGATGCCTATGACGCGCTGTGCGAACCCCTGGTCCGGCACGGCATAGCGGCCAACCGGGAAACCCTGGAGGCCGCCACGCAGTTTTCCTACGAACAGGGGCTGACGCCCCGCCGGGTGCCGCTGGAAGAGGTCTTCGCCAGAAGCACTCTCGATCAGTAGCGGGGATCAGTAGGCGGGGGGATCAGTCTCCTCGGTCGGTCAGATATCCGTGACGCCGGCCTGCTGGCACAGATATTCCCAGGCCCGGTCGTGGCCCGCCAGGGTGCGCACGCCGCTTTCATTGACGAAATCGATCTGGCCCTGGGTCAGGTACTTGATGGGGCCCAGCTTCAACCCGTCCAGAATGGCGATGGCGTTGCGTTTCATGGCCAGGGCGATATTCACCGCATTGGCAATCGATGCGCCGGCCACTGTTGCGCCGTGGGCGCGCATGATCACCGCCTTGCTGTCGCCCAGCGCGCCGCACAGATCATGGCCCTGGTCGTTGGTGGTGACCAGGAAGTCCGTGTCGCCGAAATTGTCCGTGATATCCCAGACCGGTATTTGCCCACCGATGGCGCGGGCCGTATGGATGGCGGGCTGCATCTCGCATCCGGTCACGGCGAAGGGCAGAATTTCCTGGCAGTGATGGTGGATCACCGATTGCACGTCGGGCCGCGCCTGATAGGTCATGCCGTGGATCGGGCGCTCGATATAAAGCGGCGTATCGGTCGGGGTGACCGGTGAATTGTCCAGATTGAACTCCACCAGATCATCCATTGTCACCAGCCCGGGGCTGCGCGACCTGGACAGAATATAGGTGTCCGGATTGTCCGGGTTGCGGACGCTGATATGGCCCCACGCATCGACGATGCCCTCGTTGGACAGAATGCGGTTGGCCCTGACCAGGTCCCGTTTCAAGTCATCCAGATTGCTCATGGCAGGTCTCCCGAACTGTTGTTGGCTGTGCCGCTGATTGTGGCGTCAGCGGGCGGACCGGACAAGCCGCGATGTGGCCAAACGGGGGTGCAATCGTTTCGCTTTTCCATCGCGGTGAAACTCTCTAGCATCCGGTTTCGCCAGAAACATCATTGGGAACAACGACGCATGACTAATTTACCGTTGAGTTTCGCCAGCGGGCTTTATGACCGCATGCAGCCGCTTTATACCGGCGAAGTGCAGGTGGCGGATGTGGATCTGGATTTCGTCGTCGTTGAAAACCCGCGCGAGATATTTGACCGCATGTCGGGGGCGCAGGAATTCGACGCCGCCGAGATGTCCAGTTCGGAATTCATCAGCCAGACCGGCGCCGGCGATTGCCCGTTCGTGGCCCTGCCGGTTTTCCCGTCGCGCATGTTTCGCCACGGCTTCATCTGCGTCAACCGCAATGCGGGCATCAATTCGCCCAAGGATCTGGAAGGCAAGCGGGTCGGGCTGCCGCTTTATACCATGACGGCGGCGCTCTGGGTCCGGGGCCATCTGCAGCATGAATACGGCGTCGATAACGACAAGATCCACTGGGTCCAGGGGGCGGTCAACGCGCCGGGGAGCCATGGCGATCCCAGCGCCCGGCCCCTGCTCAAGCCGGTTCCCATCGAAATCAACGATGGCGGCCGGTCCCTCAACGACCTTCTGGAGGCCGGTGAGATCGACTGCATCCTGGGCTCCACCCTGCCCAAATCCCTGGGCGTAAATCCCGACATTGTGCGGCTGTTGCCCGATTATCACGCGGTCGAGCGGGATTATTACAAGCGCACGAAAATCCATCCCATCATGCATCTGACGGTCATTCGCCGCGATGTCTATGAGCGAAACCCGTGGGTCGCCCAAAATCTTTATGACGCCCTGTGCGCGTCCAAGGACAAGGCGCTTGCGCGGATGCGCTATACCGGCGCGTCGCGCTATATGCTGCCCTGGCTCCGGGTTTCCATGGACGAGATCGACGAAATCTTCGGCGGCGATCCCTGGCCCTACGGCATCGAGGAAAACCGGCCGACCCTGGACGCCATGATGGCCTATCTGGTGGAACAGAACTTCATCGCCCAACCGATCCCCCTGGAAGACCTGTTCGTTCCCGTAACCGGTTAATTATTTTCAAGCGAAGTCGGCGCCGGCCCGCTCCCCCACCCGGCCACCCAACGAGGATGATCCCGTGGGTGGCCGGG
>CALGIA010000447.1 GCA_937916005.1 uncultured Rhodospirillaceae bacterium | reverse complement strand
AGGCCGGTTGCCTCCCGGATCATGCGGTCATGTGCGTGATGTCAGAGGTCCGCATCGGCTTTGCGCGCATTTTTCTGCATATACATGGCGCGATCGGCGGCGGCCAGCGCATCGCCCGCATCTTCTCCGCCGGTGAATGTGTGTGCGCCGAATGACACGTTGATGGGTATTTCGTGGGATTCCCAGTAAAGCGGGTTCGAGTCGATGATGTCGGTCAGTTGCAGCGCCTTTTCGGTCGCCACGGCTTCCTCGGCATGAACCAGCAGGACGCCGAATTCGTCACCGCCCAGGCGGCCGACCACATCGGATCCCCGGACCTGTTCCGTCAAAATGGTGGCCAGCTTCATTAACGCCGCGTCTCCGGCCGGATGACCGTAGGTGTCGTTGATTTGTTTGAGCCCGTTGAGATCAATATAGAGCAGGCTGGAAGGCGTCGCGTAACGTTCGCCGTAGGACACCACTCTGGTGAGTTCGCGTACAAACGCGCGGCGATTGACCACCGGGGTCAATGTATCCTGGTCTGCAAGCTCCTCCAGATACGAAATCCGTTGGCGCTGCTCATCGAGCTCGCTGCGCATGGTGTCGACTTCGGCCAGTAACATCGACATCGCCTCGCGCACCTTGGGCGTCAGTTCGTTTTCCGGAATGCCTAGAAACGAGACATTATCGACCTTGCGCACGGCGGTGGCCGCGGCCGCCTTGTATGCGGCGCTGGATGCGCGACTCTGCGCGCCAGGTCGGATGGCGTCGGCTCGGTTTGTTCCGCTTATTTTCATTAATGGCCTCCAGACTAGCTTTCTTGGTAGCATCCCAACGGTTAAGGAATCGTTGTGATGCACCGTTTCATGCGGGTTGCGCGGTCGGTAGCCATACCTATAATGCGCGCTCGATTGACGCGTTTTTGATGAAAATACGGAAGATTTGCCATGTCTGATGATAAACAGGCTGAATCAGCGGTTCCACTGGTGGGAATCGTCATGGGCAGCAGGTCCGACTGGCCCACCATGACCCACGCGGCAGAAACACTGAAGAAGCTGGGGATTCCCCATGAATGCCTGGTGATGTCGGCCCACCGCACCCCCGACAGGTCGGCGAAATACGCTGAAAGCGCCCGGGATCGCGGATTGAAGGTGATTATCGCCGGGGCCGGCGGCGCGGCCCATCTCGCGGGCGTTCTGGCGTCCATGACGCCGTTGCCGGTGCTCGGCGTGCCGATGGAAAGCGCCGCGCTGAAGGGCATGGACAGTCTGTTGTCGATTGCACAAATGCCGGCCGGCATCCCGGTCGGGACCCTGGCGATCGGTCGTGCCGGCGCGGTCAACGCCGCTTTGCTGGCTGCGGCAATTTTGGGCCTGTCGGATCCGCAAATCTCCCAGGCCGTCGATTCCTACCGTGCGGCGCAAACCGCGGCGGTCCCGGAAACGGTTGCGGATTAAGTGTGGCGGGTGCGCGCCGTTTTCATCAGCTTGAACGGGTTGGGAAGCCCGTTCGTCAGGCGCCGCAAACGGCCGCGCATCCGGTGAATCCGCGTCGTGTCTTCGATCCGGCGATCCAGAAACGCCCAGCTCTGCTCTGACCCTTCGGAGGTGTCGTCGAGCCAGTACAGCAGCGTCGCGCCGTAAACGCCCGCCAGCGTTGCGCGCTTGGTGTAGAAGCTGAAATCCGTCGAACGATCGCCCGCCGCACGCCAGATCGAGTTGACCGTGCGGGACAGGCATTCCATTCCAAGCCGGGCATTTTGCGGCATGGCGAAAAACCCCGCCGCGCGCCGCGCCGCTTCCCGATGGGGGGCGAGCGCTTCGATCCGCAAGCGGATGGCCATTTTTACGCGCGCCGACATGCCCAATCCCTCAAGCCCGGCATTGGCTATATGTTCGGCCATCTGGGCCGCCATCAGCTGGTCGGCCCGGGTGCTGAACAGGCGAACGGCCTCAGCCGCCCCGCCGGGGAACAGGCGCCTAACATCTTCCGGCGGGATGCCGGCATCGGAGGCGCCCGCGTGCAGCATGGTGGAATTCCAGCCGTCAAACGGGACATGGGGCAGGGCGGCCAGCAGAAGCGTCTCGCGCTCCCCGGACCGCCCCCCGACTTGTGGCGTGTCTTGTCGCGGCGACGTCACGGGGTCTCACCCTCATCGGCTGGACGCATGAAATGCTTCAGTTCCTCGCTGAACGTCAGAAGAGACAGGTCGGTCATCCGCATGGGGTATAGCAGGCCGTCAAGATGATCAATCTCATGTTGGGCGACCCGGGCATGGAAACCGGTGGCTTCCCGTTCGATCCGGTTGCCGTCCAAATCGACCCCGCTATAGCGGATATGGGTATAGCGCGGCACCGCGCCGTTTAGCCCGGGAACCGACAGGCAGCCTTCCCAGCCCAACGTCTTTTCGTCGCTCAGCGGTTCGTAATCCGGATTGATCAAAATAGTCAGGCCGATGGTTCCAGAGGCCTCTTCCCCGTCATTTTCAGGCTCTTCGGCGCGGTCCGGCGGCGCCTTGAAAATGACCAGACGGAGCCCGATGTGAACCTGAGGCGCGGCGAGGCCGGCACCATCCGCATCCGCCATGGTTTCAATCATGTCATTGACCAGATGCCGGATTTCCGGCGCCGTGGGATCGGTTATTTCCCGCGCGCGTTGCCGCAGTAGGGGGTGGCCCATACGGGCGATTTTCAGCAATGTCATGATGGTAATATTGTTTCGACACGGGCGCAGGTAAAGACATATTCCGTGATTAGTGACAGGAATCGGTCAGTCTTCCCTGTTTTTGGTGATTTTACGGGTTAATCAATGCTTGAAGCTTGGCGTCTAGCATGTGATATGCTATCAACCAGCGCTTCCCCGGGGCCGATCCTCGGGAATGTTTGGTATGTGTGTTTACGATCCAACTCAGGGTCCATATGCCAATAGACATATTATGGGGCGGGAATCCCGCCGGCGAGAGGAGAAACTGTGGAAGTATCGGTTCGGGACAACGACGTAGATCAGGCTCTGCGCGCGCTCAAGAAAAAGATGCAGCGCGAGGGTATTTTCCGTGAGATGAAGATGCGCCGCTCATATGAAAAACCGTCGGAAAAGCGCGCCCGTGAAAAGGCCGAGGCTGTCCGCCGCGCCCGCAAGCTGGAACGCAAGCGGCTCGAACGCGAAGGCTACTAATTCCGCGGTGGGTCAAACCCGGTCCGTTTAAAAGGTCGCTTCAGGCGGCCTTTTTTATGGCGGCTTATTCGGCGGCCTGCCGCCCGTCCGCCCGCTGCTCTTCTTCGACCAGCCGCTCGATCACCCGGCGACCCTGTAACCCGCCGCCATCATGGTTGATGTCCACACGCGGCGCATCGGGGCGCGCCAGGATGTTTTCCTGCTGAGCCTTGATGATGTCGAGATCTTCCATGAACGCGGTATGTACGTTCTCATACAACATATCGGTGAGCCACGGCTCATCGGTGCGGAAATCATGGGCCTGCGCCCAGAAGTAATGGGTCGTCGTTTCCGTTTCCGGCGTGATGGCGTTGAGGTTGCGCATGGTGAAGCCCTGGGACCGGTCGCCTTTTTCGGCGCCGCTGCCGGCAACCGCGCCGCCCACATCCAGCCGCACAAAGCCCGGCGGTGTAAAGGTGATGATCTGCCAGCGGTCGATGTGGGCATCGGCGGCAAAGCCGCCGGCCCGTTGGAAGAATGGCGGCGGGGTGTTGTCCATGACCCAGCGCGTCACCCGCACCAGATCACCTTCCCGTTCGGTTTTCATGGGTGTGTCGGCAACCGCCGATGTTCCAAGGGTGGTGCGGTGAATGAATGTCAGATGGGACAGATCCAGCAGGTTCTCGACCAGCAGAACGTAATTGCCTTCCAAATGAAGAACCTCGCCCCGCGCACGGTAGTCTGGGTCGTCGATCCAGTGGAAATCCTCAATATCATCGGGATTGGCCAGGGCCGGGTCACCCATCCATATCCAGATCCAGTGATTGCGCTCGACCGTCGGATAGGCCCGGACCCTTGCTTCGGGCGGAATTGCGCTCTGGCCCGGTACCTTGACACACTGGCCCGTGCGGTCGAATTCCAGCCCGTGATAGGGGCACTGGATATTGTTTTCGACCAATTCGCCCTTGGACAGCGGCGCGTGTCGGTGGCAGCACCTGTCTTCCAGCGCCACCGTCGTGCCGTCCAGTTCGCGGTACAGCACCACCTGGTCGCCCAACAGCTCCCGGCGCAGCAGATCCGTGCGCCCGACTTCATGATCCCAAGCGGCCACATACCAAGCATTGCGAATGAACATTTCCGGTTCTCCCGTGTTATTTTTGTAATTATAGCGCTGTTTCCCCGGCAGATATACCATTGCATAGGGGGCTGATATTAATTCCGAAGCGCAAAATGCGGACGTAGACGCAGACCGATCCAGTTGCCCGCCAGCGCGCAGATCAGCCACAGCCAGCCATGCAGGCTGCCCGACGCCACGCCCGAAAAGAACGCGCCTATATTGCAGCCAAAGGCGAGCCGCGCTCCATAGCCCAGCAGCAGCCCTCCGAGTATCGCCGCGACAAGCGGCCGAAACGGGACCCTGAAGTCGGGCGCGAATTTTCCGGCCAGCCCTGCGGCCAGAAACGCCCCCAGCATGATGCCGAAATTCATCACGGACGTATCCTCGCCCAGCACACTTCCCGCCAGTGCGCGCGCCGGGTAGGGCCAGGTCCAGAACTCCCATGCCGCCACATCGACCCCGCCCAGCGCCAGCAGCTTGGCCCCCCACAGGGAAAACCCGAAGGTGATCGACCAGGGATGCCCGGACACGGCCAGGGTCGCGATGTTGAGGATCGCGAGCCCGACCGCGCCGCCCATGAGCGGCCAGGGCCCCCGGAGGATGCGGGCCGGCAGTGGCGCGACGGATTTTGGCGCCGGATGGTGGGATCCAAATGACCGGCGCTGCCAAACCAGGCTGGCCACTGCGATCGCGGCGAACACGGTAAGCTGTATGGTCATCGCCAAGGCCATTCCCAACTCACGGACCAGCGAGATGCTGCCCAAATTGGGTTGGGCGACCCACCAGGGCATATGAAATGTGGCGATCACCGATCCCGCAATAAAGCCGGCGAGCGTGACCGCGACCCGGGTTGAGCCGCCGCCGACGGCGAATAATGTTCCGGACGCGCAGCCGCCGCCAAGCTGCATGCCGATCCCGAAAATGAAGGCGCCGGCCGCCACGGAAATTCCGACGGGGGCGATAGCGCCAACGACCTGTTGTCCGAACAGCGTTCCTCCGGATATGGCCGGCAGAAATACGATCGTCGCCAGGGCCAGCATGACCATCTGGGCCCGCAGCCCGCGTCCGTCGCCATTGACCAGCAGCCGACGCCAGGCGGACGTGAATCCGAAAGAGGCATGATACAAAATGAGTCCGAGCAATCCGCCGAGCCCGAACAGGGCCGCCATGCGCGAACCCTGGATGTCGCCGATCCAGACCGCGCCCGCGGCCAGCATCATTCCCGCCGCAAAAACGACGGTTTTTGAAATTCCGGGCGCGGACTCCGAGTTAGCAGTCATGGCCCACTATAGCGGTTCCATAGCGGTGTGTGGGATCAAGCCGCATTCACGACTTGGAGACCGGCTGGACCGGGCTATTCGGCCGCGATGGCCTCGCCCTGTTCCTCGGCCACCCATTTATCGATCAGCTTGCGGGCGGCGATTGCCGAAGCATCCTGAATGGTGTCGATCACCGGGCGGTCATCCCAGTTTTCCTGCTGCTTGTTGAACACTTCCCAGTCCTGATGGAAGGCAGTGAATATCTGATTGTACTGCATATCCGTCATTTCTTCGGTGATCGGCTGGCCCGGAATATGATAGGCGTTGGACCAGAAATAGTGGGTCGTGGTCTCGGTCTCGGGCGTGACGAAGTTGAGATTATGGAACGCGAAGCCGTTTTCCGGTACCGGCAGGTCGATATCGGTAAAGCCGAAATCCTCGCCCTTTGCCGCACCTGGGGCGGCCCCCGTGAACAGGCGCACAGCGCCCGGTTTCGAATATTCGATGATCTGCCAGCGGTCGACCAGGGTGCCTTCCGGCCAGCCCACCATTTTCTGGTAGGTCGGCGGGGGTTCCTTGCCGATGGTCCAGCGCGCCGTGGTCGCGGTGCTTTCGCTCCGCAAGGTTTTGATTTTCGCGGCCTCCGCCACCGCCGCATTGCCGATGGTCGAACCATGAACGAAAGCCAGGTGGGACAAATCGAGCAGATTGTCGATGATCAGCCGGTAATCGCATTTGACATAGAAATAGGTGCCCTTGTCGCCCCAGTCATCGGCGGTTTTCCAGGGATACGGTACGATCAGGTCTTCATCGGCGAGGGCGGGATCGCCCATCCAGATCCACATCCAGTTGTACTTCTCGACAATCGGATATTTCTG
>CALGIA010000446.1 GCA_937916005.1 uncultured Rhodospirillaceae bacterium | reverse complement strand
CACAACATAGGGGCCGGATGCATCTATACGCATCGCCTATCCGGCCTTTCCCGGCGATCCTGGCACTTTTAATAGTCGCCGCATTCATGATCGGCCCTGCCTTCGCGCATAACGTTGCGCAAGGTGACAAAGGCTATATTCTAGAAATGACAGGCATGAATCTTTTGCCTTTTACCTACCTTGGCGCGAAACACATGGTCACCGGATATGATCATCTCCTGTTTCTGTTCGGCGTCATTTTCTTTCTCTACAAGCCGAAACATATCGGCATCTATGTAAGCCTATTTGCGATTGGGCACTCGGCCACGCTTTTGTTCGGCGTGCTGTTCGGTACGACAATCAGCTCGTACTTGATCGATGCGATCATCGGGCTTTCGGTTGTCTATAAGGCGCTCGACAATATGGGCGCTTACCAGAGGTGGTTTGGCATTCAGCCCAACACCAAGGCCGCGACGCTCATCTTCGGCCTGTTTCACGGCTTTGGGCTTGCGACCAAGATTCAGGAGTTTGATATTGCGCCGGACGGGCTTATCCCAAATCTCCTCGCCTTCAATGTGGGGGTGGAGATTGGGCAGCTTTTGGCACTCGGTGCCATCCTGATCGCCATCAGCTTCTGGCGTCGCACTGAAAGCTTCTGGCGTCACGCCTACACCGCAAATGTCGCCATCATGTCGGCCGGGTTCATGCTGATCGGATATCAGCTCACCGGTTACGTCGTAAACTGACCACTTAGGAAACCAACCAATGTACAATGAAGATATTCCCACTCGCGCCGAGCTTCCCACGTCGAAGCAACTCCTCCGTTCTACATTCATCGCAGCAACTGTCGCCGTGGCCCTGCTATTTACCACCGTGCTACCGGCCGAATACGGCATCGATCCGACAGGTATCGGCCGCGTAATCGGACTCACCGAGATGGGCGAGATCAAATCCCAGCTTGAACAGGAAGCGGAAGCGGATCGACAGAAGAGCTCCGCTGCTACACCGGAAACGAAGTCGCGTTCGAGCCTGATGGGCCGCATCTTCTCGGTCATACTCATCAGACCAGCGGCGGCCCATGAAGAAGGGCACGGAAAAAGGATGGGCGCGGGAAATTTGCCGGCGTCTGAATTGAAAAACCTGACAGGGGCCGCCGGTCGCACGGACCAAATGTCCGTCACCCTTAATCCGGGCCAGGGCGCCGAGATCAAATTACGGATGAAAAAGGGCGCAAGAGCCAACTATTCCTGGACGGTCGAGGGCGGGACCGTGAACTTCGATACGCACGGGGACGGTCCTGGCCGCAAATCCAAGAGCTATAAGAGAGGCCGCTCCGTCGCCGGTGACGATGGTGTGCTCGAAGCTTCTTTCAATGGCAATCACGGCTGGTTTTGGCGGAACCGCACCAAAAACAATGTGACGGTGAAGTTGCGGACCTATGGCGATTACGCCGACATAAAACGCGTGATGTAACTGCCGACCGTCTCCCCTCGATATCGGGGGGAGACGGTTTCAGTCGCATGGCCCTTGGCTGGACGCCCAATGATTTTGATGTGCGCCACCTTTTATTCGGCGCACTTTCATAAAGCCCCGTGAATTTCGGGAGCGGGAGCCTTCCACCCCGTCTCCTTTGATTCCGATCAATTCAGAGTCGGAAAACTTCATCCTGGGTGGCCATATCTGGCAATAAGAATGCAAAATAATACCTTAAAATAATCAAAAACATCCCTATATGAAAAACGAAGGGCGCTGAAGGGTGTCGGCCGTTTGTACGGACCAACACCTTTCGGGGTCGTTTTGCGTTTTGGGGAGATTGATATGTCCATGAGACTTTCGGGGCTGGTTTCGGCGGCATTTTTGGGCCGATTTCCGGTGGGCATGGGGTTCATCGTCGCTTTTTCGCGGGCGAGGGGCGTGACCGCCCTATGCCATGGGCCTGATTGTTCGGCGGGCAGGGTTTTGACCGGGGGGGCGGTCCGGTATGATGCCCCTGAAATTCGAAAGGGAGACACCCCATGAAAGTAGCGATCGCGGGATTTGGCACCATCGGCAGGAAGGTGGCCAAATTGCTGGATGCCGGAATTGAGGGGCTGGAGCTGGTGGCCGTGTGCGCGCGTGACCACGACAAGGCGCGCGCCAATATGGCGGCGCTGTCGCGGCCGGTTCCGGTGGTGTCCGCCGCTGAGTTGGCGGCGCTGGCCGATGTGGTGGTCGAATGCGTGCCCAAGGAGGCTTTCATGGAAATCGCCGAACCCGCGCTCAAAGCGGGGCGTATTCTGGTCACCGTGTCGGGCGCTGGAATTCTCGCCAATCCGCGGATCGTCGACCAGGCCCGCAACAGAGACGGACGCATAATTCTGGCGACCGGGGCGCTGCTTGGGCTGGACGCGGTGCGCGCCGCCGCCGAGGGGGAAATCCACAGCGTCCGGATGATCACGCGCAAGCCGCCTTTTTCGCTCACGGGCGCGCCTTATCTGGTCGAGCACGGCATCGCAATCGACAATCTATCCGAACCCCTGAAGGTATTCGAAGGCACCGCGCGGGAAGGGGCCGCGGGGTTTCCCGCCAATGTCAATGTGGCCGCCGCGCTG
>CALGIA010000445.1 GCA_937916005.1 uncultured Rhodospirillaceae bacterium | reverse complement strand
GCTCGGGTGCGGCGTCAAGGGCCGCCGCCGCGGAGCCGAGATGGTCCATAAGCTGAAAAAAGATTCTCGGCCCAACATTTTCGCTGCGGATCAGGCGCAGCCAGTCAAAACGCTCGGCTTCCGATAACGTGTTTTTTGCCATGCTCATGCGCGTATGGTGCGAGTATCCGCCCACGCGGTCAAGCGCCGGGATATGTTCAGGTCGCTAAATCAGCTCTTTTTGCCGATCCTGGATTCAGTGCCGGTGAGCAGACGCTTGATATTGCCGCCATGTTTCAGCCAGATGATGATGGCCAGCATGGCGGCGAATTCCGTTCGTTGGGGGTCGGCGAAATACCACGCATAGGCCGGTGCGGCAGCCAGGGCCATCAGGGCGGCGAGGGATGAAAATCTGGAAATTGCGGCCGTGACGATCCAGGTGACGCAGGATGCAACGCCCACGGGCCAGGACAGGGCCAGGAGAACGCCAAGCCCGGTGGCGACGCCCTTGCCGCCGCGAAATTTCAGCCAGACCGGAAACAGATGGCCGAAAACCGAGCCGCCGGCACCCACGATGGCGATATCGGGACCGCCGACCTGCCAGCCGATCAGGACGGCGAGCGCGCCCTTGCCGCCATCCAGCAGCAAGGTCGCGGCGGCCAGGGCCTTGTTGCCGGTGCGCAGCACATTGGTCGCGCCGATATTGCCTGATCCAATGCCGCGAATGTCGCCAAGTCCGGCGATACGGGTCAGCAGCAATCCGAAGGGGATGGACCCCAGCAGATAGGCTGCGAAAAACGCTGTCGCGATATACGGCCAGCTGTGGGCCCAGTTGATGGGATAGATCATGATGTCCGATCGAAGACCATGCGAAGGCCAACCACGGTTTTCTCCGCGCCGCCCTGAACGGGATGGCCGTCAAAGGGTGAATTCTTGGATTTGGACAGAAAGGAATCCGGATCGATGCGCCACGGCCGGTCCGGATCGATCACCACCAGATCCGCCGGCGCGCCGACCGCCAGCCGGCCTTCGTCGAGCCGCAGCAGATCGGCCGGATTGGCGGTCAGCTTGCCGAGCACGTCCAGAAGCGTCATCTCGCCCGAATGATATAAGGCAAGCGACAGGGGCAGCAGGGTTTCAAGTCCGGCGATGCCGCATTCGGCCTGGGCGAAGGGCAGACGTTTGGAATCCTGGTCCTGCGGCGTGTGATCGCTGGCGATGGCGTCGATGGTGCCGTCCTTGAGTCCTTCGATGACCGCCAGCCGGTCTTCCTCGCTGCGCAAGGGGGGGGAGGTCTTGGCGAATGTTCGGTAGTTGCCGACGGCGGTTTCGTTGAGCGTAAAATAATGGGGCGCCGTGTCGCAGGTTACGGGAAGGCCGCGCGCCTTGGCCCGGCGCACGATGTCGATGGCGTCGGCGGTGGAAATATGGCCGGCGTGATAGCGCGCGCCGGTGATTTCGACCAGCCGCATGTCGCGCGCCACCATGATCGGTTCGGCCGCGGACGGTATTCCGGACAGGCCGAGCCGTGTCGCGACCTCGCCTTCATTCATGACTCCTTCTTTCACCAGTTCCGGGTCTTCCGGATGCTGCATGATCAGAAGATCGAAGGTGCTGGCATATGACAGCGCGCGCCGCATGACCAGCGAGTTGGCCAGCGCTCTTTGTCCGTCGGTGAAGCCCATGGCGCCGGCTTCGGCCAGGATACCCATTTCGGCCAGTTCCGTGCCCGCGCAGTCCCGCGTGATTGCGGCATAGGGGTAGATCTTGACCAACCCTTTTTCGCGCGCCCGCCGCGCCATGAATTCGATCAATGAGACATCGTCGATCGGCGGGTTGGTATTGGGCAGGCAGATCAGGGTGGTTATCCCGCCGGCGGCGGCGGCGGCTGTGGCGCTGGCGATGGTGTCCTTGTGTTCTTCGCCCGGCTCGCCCAGATGCACCCGCATGTCGATCAGCCCGGGCGCCAGGATATGTCCATTGCAATCGATCGTTGGAATGCCGTCTGGAACCCCGCCGGAAAACAAATCTGCGCCAAGATCCGCAATCTTGCCGTTCAGCGACAACAGCGCCCCCGGCGTGTCGCGCCCGGTTGCCGGGTCCATCAGGCGCGCATTTACATATGCCGTTGGCTGTTCGGTGGCAGGGGCCGCGCTCATCGGGTTGGCTCCCCTTCATCCAATGACCTGTTGGCCGGCAGATCACGGGTCAGGGTGTCGAGACACGCCATGCGCACGGCGACTCCCATTTCGACCTGCTCGCTGATCACGGAACGGTCGATGTCGTCCGCCAGTTCGCTGTCGATCTCCACGCCCCGGTTCATGGGGCCGGGATGCATGACCAGCGCATCGGGCTTGGCGCATGACAGCTTTTCGTGATCGAGGCCGTAAAAATGGAAATATTCCCGGATCGACGGCACGAAACTGCCGTGCATCCGTTCGGTCTGCAGCCTGAGCATCATGATGATGTCGCAGCCTTCCAGCCCCTTGCGGATGTCGTGATGGATCTCGGCGCCCAGGCGTCCCGCTTCGGCGGGCAGCAATGTCCGGGGCGCGATCAGACGGACCCGCGCGCCCATGATGTTCAGCAGCTGTATGTTTGAGCGGGCGACCCGGCTGTGCAGAATATCGCCGCAGATCGCCACCAGCAGACCGTCCAGCGCGCCGCGCCGCCGCCGGATGGTCAGCGCGTCGAGCAGCGCCTGTGTCGGATGTTCGTGGCTGCCGTCGCCGGCGTTGATCACCGAACAGGTGACCTTTTCCGCCAGCAGCTGAACCGCGCCCGAATGGGGGTGGCGCACCACCAGCACGTCGGGGCCCATGGCGTTCAGGGTCATGGCCGTATCGATCATGGTCTCGCCCTTTTTGATGGCGCTGGTCGAGACCGACATATTGATGACATCGGCGCCGAGGCGCTTTCCCGCCAGCTCAAACGATGTGCGGGTCCGGGTCGAATTCTCGAAAAAGACGTTGATCAGGGTGCGTCCGCGCAGCAGCGCCGATTTCTTGTCGACGCGGCGGTTCTGGGCGACATATGAATCCGAAAGATCGAGAAGAAAATTGATTTCCTCTCGTGTCATGCCCTCGATTCCGAGGATATGCCGATGGGGAAAATTCAGCTCGGGAAGGCCAGTAGTCATTAAAGCCGTTTTATACGCCCAGGGCGTGGCCGGGGCAAGCAGAGCGATTCTTTTTTGTGGGTTCTGTCGGTGGAGCGGGAGAGATCGGGCAGGAATTGAAAGCCGTCCCGGTTGAACGCCGCAAAGGGCTCGCGGAACGCCTCCATGCCCGCATCGCCGCCGTCGCGTCTCGCGTCGAGCGCCAACTGGAGGGCGGTTTCGGTCGGGCCGCCGGATCTGAGCCAGCCGTCCTGTTCGAGGCCGA
>CALGIA010000444.1 GCA_937916005.1 uncultured Rhodospirillaceae bacterium | reverse complement strand
TCTCAACCTCCCGCCTAGCCCCATTCAATTAAACAACTTCTGCGACTAGATTCTTTAATCTAGATCAAATGATCAGATAGTAAAGCCCGAAATAGGGGGATACCGCGATGGCCTACTGGGTGTGCACGCTTTCGCCCCGCGCCAGACCCAAATGGTGGGTCTGGTGGTGGCTGCCCGTGGCCATCAATCCATAAAATCCAAGCCCGCGGATATGGGCGACTTCCCTGGGATCGGCGGACGTCACCGTGAGGCTGGCGCCGGTGTCGGTCTTTATGGCCCTGGCAACCCATCCGTTCACGCCGTCGATCATGGGCGCATGGGCGGGCACCATGGAGTGTATCGCCCGCAACGCGCCGCCCCGGCCGGTGACATGCATTTCCAGACCGCCGTCGATGAATTTTATCCGCACGTCCGTCTCCATCACCAGCCGGTTCATATCGACCAGATGCGCGCGCAATGCGGCAATATTCACACGGGACCAATCGGTTGCCGGATCGGCTTCCAGGATCGTGATGATCTCCTGGATCGCACCGAATGCATCCTGGCCCGGCAGGGCCGGAATCCCGGCATAAGGCATGGCGGCGGGCCTGGCGGCGTGCTCCATCTGATCCATCCCGTGCGTTCCGTGCATCTGGTGTCCGGCCCCCGACTGGGCCGAGACGCCGGTGATATTCAGCGCCAGCAATGCGCCGGCCAGGAGAGATGCGATTCCCATTTTATCCGTCTTCACAAGAATGACCTCCGTCAGCGTTCGATAGACACCGCGCCTACCGCAAGCCGTCCTCGCCGACGGCTTCGTCCGTGGTCAGCCCGCCGACGCGCGGGAAGGGCCGGCCTGAATCGGTGACGCAGACCACGACCATGATCTCGTTGGCGCGCGGCGCATCGGGAAGGTGGACTTCCATGCCGTCGAAGTGAGACCGCACGTAAGCCGCGTCCTTGTGGCCCAGCGGCACGTCGATGGTGGTTCCGGGGCCGCCGAGCTTTTTCACCGACGGCACCAGGGCCGCGCCCTTTTCGACTTCCTTGCGCAAGGGCGCGCCGAGCTTGGGATGCAGGATGGCGGCGGCATGTTCCCATTCGCCGTTCTCACCCACGATGGCGGCCTTGCCGTAGCTTTCCGCCTGATCGGGCCGGATGCCGAGCGCCTTGACGCACATCCCGCCCAGCATGCCGCCGAGTTCCGCGCCGATATCCATCAGTTCGGTAAGATCGTCGACATATTCGCCCGCGAACGGGTTTTGGATCACCGCGATGGCCGCCGCCTTGCGGGTCGGGGGCGAAACCTCCCTGCCCTGGTCCAGGCGGGTTTCCTCCACGATCACCGATGTCTTGCGAATGACTGCACTCATGTTTCGATCCTTTTCTCTTCCGAATTCGCGGCGGCGGGAACATCCCCCACCAGGCGGGTTTGATCGCCCAATACCAGCATCGCGGCGTCGATCTGTCCAGCGGCGCGGAGGGTCTCCGCCGCCATCACGCCCAGATCGAGCGCCGCGCGGATCGACCCGCCATCCAGATCACCGACCGACACCGTCACCATGCGGTCGCCCAGATCCGTGTCGTCGTCGATTTCGTCGGCGGGCTTGCGCACGATGGAAGGATGATCCACATCCACGTCGTTGGCGATCAGGGTTGCGGCCACATCGGCCCGGGCGGCGTTGGACGCCAGCACGGTAACCGCATCGGCGACGCCGAAGGAATGGCTGCGCCCGGCCCAACCGCTGGTCGCGATGCCGCGCACGTTCATGTCGTGGCTGAATTCAACCACGCCGTTGATGGCCGGCCGGTGCAGATCGCCCACCACCCCCAGCGACAGCGTTTGGCCGGGAGCGAGATGAAAGGCGATATCGCCCGAATTATTGACCCAGCAACTGTCCAGATCGCTTCCCTCGGTCATGGCGGCCAGCATGTCATCGGCGACCGCGCCGGCGACCGCCGCCATGGGGGTGACGAAAACACCACGATGGGGCCAGACGGCTTCGACCATGCGCCGCGCCACCGGCCCTTTGGGTTTCCAGGGCGGGTCAGACAAAGGCGTGCGGAGCATGGCCAGTTCCTCGACCAGCCCGGACAGAACATCCTGAAAGCGGTTCCGGGCCTGAATGTAGGCGCGGGCGATCTCCCGATCGCTTCCGGCCGCGCCGATCACCAGATCTATGGGACCGTGATGAAGATGTAGCCGCTTTCCGTCATCGAGCAATCGATGTTCGGGCGCGCCGGCCATGGTCAGGCCTCAAGCCCCACATCAAGGGGCCAGGGATTGCGGCCAGCCCAGATTTCAGATCGGATCTTGTGACCCGCCAACGCATCTTCGAGCCGCACCATGCTTTGGGTATAGCCGCCGATCGCTTCATATTCCTCCCGCGCCAGGGTGAATTCGATGGGCGCGACCAAAGCCGGGGTCGGCACATAGCCGAAGGAATTGTCCGGCATGCGGGTGACGTCGACCATCAGGGTGATCCCGCCGCCCGGCCAGACATAGACCGGCGCGCCGCCACAGGTGACCCGGGTGAACAGATTCCGCACCGACCGGGTCAACCGCACCGGGTTGACCGTGACGCCGGCGCGCAACGATCCGCCGGCCCCGCCCATGAACAAGACCGTACACAGGGCCGGTTCGCAATTCTCGCCGATCCGGTCGGTGACCAGCTGCAGCGCCTCGGGCATTTCCCGTTCGACCGGGTTGAGGTCGTCATCCAGTTCGAAATAGGCAGCGTCCTCGCCGGTGGTCGACACCATCATCAGACGCATCCCCGGCCAGGCGGCCTTGGGATCGATCTTGTCGATGATCGACAACGGGTCCGTGATGTCGGTGCCGCCCCAGCCCGCGCCATGTTCGGCGACCTGGAAATAGCGCCCGGCGGTGGACCGCCGCCCACGAATGCGAATACCCGCCGGCGGCATTTCAAGAAATTTTCCGGAGTAATGCTCGGTCAGCACGCCCGTAATATGATCATCGACGACGATCACCTCGTCCGCATGGCCGTGCCATTGGGGCGCAAAAATACCGATGGTGGCCGACCCGCAGCCGACCCGCATGCGTTCTTCCCGGTCGCCGTCGATGATCGGCGGCATGCCGGCCTGGACCACCACACTGGCGCCGTCATCGACCGTCAGCTCAACCGCATGCTTGTTGCAGAGCGCCAGCATGGCCTGGACGGTGGCATTGCCTTCCTTCTTGGACGCGCCGGTGAGATGGCGCACGCCGCCGAGCGCCAGCATCTGGGAGCCGTATTCCGCCGTCGTCACATGACCGATCTGTTCGCCGTCGAACCGCACGGCGGCCGGTTCGGGACCAATATAGCGGTCCGTATCGATTTTCACCTTCACGCCGCAATAGCTGAACACGCCCTCGCTGACAACGGTGACCATATCGACGCCGTCATGGTCGCTGGACACGATAAACGGCGCGGGCTTGTAATCGGGATAGGTGGTGGTCGCGCCGATGCCGGTCACGAAGGTCGGCGCCTGGCTGACCAATGAGCCGTCCCAATCCTCCGACGCGGCGGCGAAAGGCACCACCTGACCGTCGTCGTCGAGGATTTTCTGGAGCACCACCAGCGGGTCGGCGCGGGTCAGTACGCCGTCCACATTGGCGTACCGGTCGCACGCGCCGGATCGGCCAAGCCGAATGCGGCACAACACCGGGCACGCATCGCAGGTTATCAGCCCGTCGGAGGTGTTTTCTTTTTCAGCCATCTCAAGCCTCCTTCGCTTTCGCTTGCAGTATCGCGGCCGCATTCGCTTTCGCTTGCAGTATCGCGGCGCGGACCCGGTCGGGCGTCGCCGGGGCCCGGGTCATGCGCGCGCCCGTCGCATGATATATGGCGCCGAATATGGCCGGCGGGGTCGGGATCAGCGCGGGTTCGCCAATGCCTTTTGCCCCCCACGGTCCGGTCGGTTCCGGATCCTCGACCATGATCACATCGATCTCCGGCACGTCGCCGAAGGTGGGGATCAGGTAATCATGCAGGTTTTCCGTCCGCCCCGGAATGTATTCCTCCATCAGGGCGAACCCCAGCCCTTGCGCGACGCCGCCATGGATTTGCCCCTCAACCTGGGCCGGGTTGAGCGCCTTTCCCACGTCATGGGCGGCGACGATTTTCAGCACCTTGACGAAACCCAGATCCATATCGACCTCGACCTGGGCGATTTGCGCGGCGAATCCATAGGCGCCATAGGGTTTTCCCTGGCCGTTTTCATCCAGTGGCGTGGTCGGCGGATCGAATGTCCCCTCACCCACCAGCACGTCGCCGAGGCGGATTGGATCGAACTGGCGCAATTCGATTTCGCGGGTGATGTCGCCTTCCCGCACCATGATCTTTCCCGTCTCAAGGGCAATGGTCGCGTCTTCACCCACATTGGCCAGACGCAGAATCTGCCGCCGCAAATCTTCACCGGCGAATTTCGCCGCATTTCCGGAAACATAGGCCTGACGCGATGCCGAACTTTTGCCCGCATCGGCTGTCAGATCCGTATCGCCCCAGACCAGCCGGATATCCGCCATGGCGATCCCGAGCCCATCGGCGGCGCACTGCACCATGGTGGTGTTGGTGCCCTGGCCGATATCCTGCGCGCCCGAATACAGCGTCACCACGCCGTCCGGATCAATCCCCATATGCAATGTGGACGGATTGCTCATGGAGGTATTGCCGCAGCCATACCACATGCAGCCGATTCCGACGCCTCGGCGGTAATGGCCATCGCTATTTTTATTATATTTTTCCGAGTCTTCAGACAGTTTCTTCCAGTCAGGGCGCAACTTATCAATACATTCCGCAAGCCCGGCGCTCGCTTCCAGCACCTCGCCGGTGGCCGTCGCCTGCCCGGCGCGGATGGCGTTCAGATGGCGGATCTCCAGGCGGTCCATGCCGATTTTTTCGGCCATCATGTCGATCAACCCGTCATGGGCGATGGCCGCCTGGGGAATGCCGAAACCCCGGAATGCGCCGGCCGGCGGCGCATTGGTGAAAACGCCTGTCGCCGTCGCGTGAACCGCCGGCACATGGTAGGGCCCGGTGGCATGGATCGGCACCCGGTCCTTCACCGTCAGCCCCCAGGACGTGTAGGCCCCGGTGTCGAAATCGCCGTGGAACCGGTAGGCGGTAAATTTTCCGTCGCGGGTGCAGCCATAGCGCGCCGTGATCCTGGACGGGTGCCGCTTGGTGGTCGACGCCATGGTTTCGATGCGGTTATAGACACAGCGCACCGGCCGGTCGCTCAGCCAGGCGGCCATCGCCAGCAGCGGGTGAAGCGACAGATCGAGCTTGCCGCCGAAGCCGCCGCCGCAGGCGGTCGGGATGATCCGTACGTCCTCATTGGCCAGCCCCATGATCTGGGCCACCTCATCCCGGTCCATATAGGGCGCCTGGGTGGTGACGGTCATTTCCAGCCGGTCGCCGACGCGGCGCGCCCACCCCGCCTCGGGCTCGATATAGGCGTGCTCGTAAAATCCGGTCTCGAATGCGCCGTCGACCACTATGTCGGATTCCGCAAGCGCCTGATCCACATCACCCTTGCTGACAAACCCGTGCGCCATCACATTATCCGCCCGGTCGTCCTGCACCTTGCGCGCGGTCTCCGCCAGGGCGGCCTCGATGCCCTGCACAGGCTCGCGCAGGCTATAATGGATCGGCAGTTCGTCATCGCGAATGCCGAACACGGAATCATAATCACCGACCAGGGCGATCACCGCCTCGCCCCGGTAGCGCACCTCGCCGTCAGCCAAAGCCGGCTGGTCCTTGACGTTGGGGTAAACGCCGAACCCGTTATTGCCCGGAACATCGGCTGACGTCAGGACACGCTCAAGACCCGGATATCGGGCGTGAAGATCATCGAACGATCCCAATGTGAAGCCGGCGCACCAATGGGGCGAGCGCACCGCGCGGACCCAGAGCGCATCATCGGGCGCGGCATCGGCGCCATAGATCTCGGTGCCGTCGACCCGTTGCAGCCCATCGGTTTTCAAGGCCCGGGCGCCGACCGCTTCGCCGGCCCCGGGGCGATCAAACGCGACCGGTCCCGGAGTGATCACATGCTTGACCGCTTCAAATATTTTGCGATAGCCGGTGCAGCGGCACAGCACGCCCCCCAGGGCATCGGCGATCTGTCCGTCATCGGGCGTGGCATTGCGCCCCAGCAGCGACGACGCGGCCATCAACATGCCGGGCGTACAAATCCCGCACTGGGACGCGCCGTGGAGATGGAAGGCTTCCTGCAGGGCGCTCAGCGCGCCGTTGGTGGCCAGCCCTTCCACGGTCGTCACCTCCCGGTCGGCTGCCTGTGCGACGGGAATCATGCAGGCGCAGATTTGTTCGCCGTCGATCAGCACGGTGCAGGCGCCGCAATCACCGGCGTCACAGCCGATTTTTGTTCCGGTCAGCCCCAGATCGTCGCGCAGCACATGGGCCAGACGCCGCACCGGGTCCGTCTCAACGCGGGCGGCCGCGCCGTTCAGGGTAAATCGGATATCCATGGGGGCGCTCATGTTCTGCTTCCCAATTCTTTCAGAGCAAGTTCGTTCAAGGCGCGGCGTACCAGCGTCAGCGCCGCGTCCATGCGGTATTCGGCGCTTCCCCGCAGATCGGCAATGGGCGTCAGCGGGGACAGA
>CALGIA010000443.1 GCA_937916005.1 uncultured Rhodospirillaceae bacterium | reverse complement strand
AAGGTCGTTGCCGAGACTGAAAATATTCAACAGGGAATTATTGGCTGAGTTCCGCTATTTATCTTGCCTGATCATCTCGGGTCTTTCGCCGCCCGTCGCCCAATTCAACAATTCGACCGAATGCAGAACCGGCGCGTCCAACCGCCCGGCAAGCTGCATCATGCAGCCGACATTGCCGGTCGCCACCATATCGGCGCCCAGTTTATTCAGGCTTGCGGCCTTGCGGTCGCCCAGTTGAGTGGCGAATTCAGGCTGCAGAATATTGTAAACGCCGGCGGAACCGCAGCACAGATGGGACGCGGCCGGTTCGCGGATTTCAAAACCGGCTTTCGCCAGGAGCTGCTGAGGTCCGCCATCGATCTTTTGGCCGTGGCGCAAGGAACAGGCCGAATGATAGGCGACAACAAGACCGGAACCCGGCGAAGAAATATCAAGCGCCAGGGTTTGAGCGATCTCGCTGATATCACACGCCAGCGCGGAAACATGTCTTGCCTTGTCTGCCCATTGCGGATCATTGCGCAGGATATGTCCGTAATCCTTGACCATGGTCCCGCAACCGGATGCGTTGACCACGATCGCATCGAGACCCTGGCCGTCCATCTCGCGCCACCAGGCATGGACATTGGCGCGGACAGATTGCAGGGAATCATCGTCCCGGCCCATATGGTGGGTAAGCGCGCCGCAACAGCCGACGCCGGATGGGATCACCACCGCGCAGCCATGGCGCGTCAGCAGGCTTATGGTGGCGGCGTTGATCCGTGGCGCAAGGTCCTGCTGCACACAGCCGGCGAGGAGAGCCACCCGTTTCAGCCGCTCGCCGGTCGCCTCATTTGTTTTTCCAACCGTTTCGCGCGTAGGGATTTTGCCGCTTGCCGAGGGCAGCAACAACACCATGGCCCTCAGTTTTCCCGGCAACAGGGAGACAAAGGGCCGGGCGAGGCGTCCAAGCCGCATCGCCAACCGGAAGCGTCCCCGATGGGGCAGGATCCCTGCGATCAGGCCGCGCCAGAAACGGTCGGCAAGGGGCCGTTTGAATTTGGTTTCTATATGGCTCCGCGCATGATCGACCAGATGCATGTAATCGACGCCGGATGGACAGGTGGTCATACAGCCGAGGCACGACAGGCAGCGGTCTATATGGGTCACGGCGTCGGCCGACGCGGTGTCGTTTTCCAGCATGTCCTTGATCAGATAGATCCGCCCACGCGGGCCGTCCCGTTCGTCGCCGGTCAACAGATAGGTCGGGCAGGTCGCGGTGCAAAAACCGCAATGGACACAGGTACGCAGGATATTATTGGCGGCCTGGATGTCCGGCTGTTCAAGCTGCACATCGGTGAAGCTGGTTTGCATCAGAAAACGTTTCCATCGGGCAGATCATGGATGTGATCGGAAATGGCGCCGGCGGTCGTAAGCCAGACCCGCTCGTCGCCGCAACCGGCAATGTAACGCAACGCGCGCCGCAAGTGCCGCAAACGGAACGGCTGGCCCATGATGTAGGGATGCAGTGCTATTCCCATGACCAGCGGCTGGGCGCTGGATTGCGCCAGCATTTCATCGAAATTATCGATGATCATTTGGGCGAAATCCGATGCGCTTGCGCGCCGCGCCGCGATGGCCGGAATATCGTTGATTTCCTGCGGATAGGGCACCGACAGGATCCGGCCGGTGCGGGTTTTCATCCAGACCGGCTGGTCGTCATGGCACCAATCCAGCAGATATCGATACCCGGCTTCCTGGAGCAAATCGGGAGTCACGTCACTTTGCGAAATCCACGGACCGAGCCATCCCCTGGCGGGGCCGTCGCCATGCGCCGCGATCGCCGCCATGCACTGGTCGATCAGCGCTTTCTCCGCGGCCTCATCAAGCACGCCCTGGCGTTCGGAATTGCTGCGCCCGTGGCCGATTATCTCATCGCCCCGCGCGCGAAACGCCGCCACCAATTCCGGCGCGTAGTCATAGATTTCGGAATTCACCAGCAGGGACACGGGCATGGCGCAGGCATCGAACAAATCGAGCATGCGCCAGGCGCCGACCCGGTTGCCGTAATCGCGCCACGCGTAATTCAACACATCCGGTTGCGGGCCCCCCGGCGCGAGTTCCGCTCCCAGCCCGCCGCCGAAATCGAAATGTTCCAGATTGAGCCCGATATAGACGGCAAGCCGCTTGCCGCCGGGCCAATCGTAATCGGCCCGGGCATTGATGCCGGAATAATCATATCGGCCATGATGTTTCAGCAAATCCCCGACCCCTTCATTGGTGTCCGCTCATGGATTCGGTTCAGCATACATCCGCCCCGGATTCAAAATACCAGCTGGATCGAAATTGTCCTTGATGCGGACGCTTAACGCGGCGAGGCCGGCGGGTTGCGGCTGGAACACGTCGACGCGCGCCCGGATCGACTCACTGGCCCGAATCAAAGTCGCATGGCCGCCTTGTGGCGCGATCGCAGCGCGGATGGCGTCCTGCCCCGCGTCATCGCGCTCGGCCACCGACACCCAGATCAGCCCGCCGCCCCAGTCATAGAACGCACGCGCATCCATTTGACCGATGATCGCGGCGACGGCCCCGGCAGCGGACGCCGGCGGAACCGAAAGCCGCCAGATGGCGCGGTCCCCGTCACCGGGGCCGGCGAAATAGTCGGCATTGCCGATCTCGCGCCACAGGGCGGCCGAATTTTGCCGGTGCAGTTCTTCAATCTCGCCGGACCCGCCCAGCAACTCGCGCAGCGACGCCAACCGCGCATCGACCGACGGTCCATGGCCTTCAATCCGGATCGCCGTGACCGACGCGCCGGCGTCCCGCACATAGCCAACGCCGCTGGCGGCGGCCACGTCGCGCGGCAGGTGCGCAGCCGCAGAAATTTCAAACGGGCTTCGCAGCGCATCGCCCAGCGCCTTGATGGCAGCGGCGTCATCAAGCCCGAACATCAGAAGACTGCGCAGCTTTTCACCCACGGGCAGCACCTTGAACGTCACCTCACTCATCGCCGCCAGGGTGCCGTATGACCCAGCCAGCAATTTGCACATGTCATAGCCGGTAACGTTCTTGACCACGCGCCCGCCCGATTTGAAAACCTCGCCGCGCCCGGATACCGCGCGCACGCCCAGGAAATGGTCGCGCGCCGCGCCGGCCGCCAATCTTCGCGGGCCGGACAGGTTGCAGGCGATGACGCCGCCGATGGTCTGCCCGCCGCCCCCGTCTCCGCCCAGCAATGCCCGCCAATCGGGCGGCTCGAAGGCCAGCTGCTGGCCGTGCCGGGCGAGCAATTCATTGATTTTGACAAGCGGCGTGCCGGCCCCCGCCGTCATCACCAGCTCTTCCGGCTCATAAAGCGTTATGTCGGACAGATGGGACAACGAAACACGCAGCTTTTGCGGCGCATGTCTGCCGAGCAGGGATTTGCTGCCGCCGCCGATGATGTCCAGGGGCGTTTCGCGCGCCAGCGCATCGGCGATGATGTCGCGCAAATCTTCCTCGGTGTCGGGGGAAATGGTTTCGGCCATGCCGGTCTTCAATACCGTTCCAGTTCCGGAAAGCGGGTTTTTCCATGGTGGACATGAACCCGGCCCAGTTCGGCGCAGCGATGCAATATTGGAAACACCTTGCCCGGGTTCAAAAGAAGGTCCGGATCGAACGCGCATTTGACCCGTTGCTGGTGGGCCAGATCATCATCATTGAACATGGTCCCCATCAGGTCGCGCTTTTCAACGCCGACGCCGTGTTCGCCCGTCAGGACGCCACCGACCTGGACACAGAGAGTCAAAATCTCGGCTCCGAATTTTTCGGCCGCGTCGAGTTCGCCGGGAATATTCGCATCATAAAGGATCAACGGGTGGAGATTGCCGTCCCCGGCGTGAAAGACATTGGCCACGCGCAGACCATATCGTTCCGACATCTCCGCCACGCGGGACAGGACCTCGGGCAGGCGGTGGCGCGGGATGGTGCCGTCCATGCAGTAATAATCCGGCGAAATGCGGCCCACGGCGGGAAATGCGGCCTTGCGCCCGGCCCAGAAACGCTCGCGCTCGGATTCGCTAACGCTGGCCCGCAGACTGGTGGCGCCATGGTTCCGGGCGATGTCTTCGACCCTTCCCACCAGGTAATCGACTTCGGCCTCCGGCCCATCCAGCTCAACGATCAGCAGCGCGCCTGCATCGCGCGGATAGCCGGCCTGGGCGAAATCCTCCGCCGCATTGAGGGCGATCTGATCCATCAGCTCCATGCCGCCGGGAATGATGCCGGCCGCGATCACCGCCGCCACCGCGCCGCCGGCCGCCGCGCTGGACGGAAACCCGATCAACAGGGCGCGGGCCATGGGCGGCCTGGGCAGGATCCGCACCGTCACCTCGGTGACCACGCCCAGCAGGCCTTCCGACC
>CALGIA010000442.1 GCA_937916005.1 uncultured Rhodospirillaceae bacterium | reverse complement strand
GTCAGGATCAGCAGCGCCGACGCGGCTGCAATGGATTTTGCACCGGACAATGCACCGGACCAGAAGGCGGTGCGCGACATGCGGGGCTTTTGCCCCCCGCGAGGCTTTGAGATCAGGGTCATCATGTTACCAATCAGGATCAAACAGGTTTTTGGTTAATGATTTACTACCATCCCGGGACCATCGCGGACCACCCCGGGAAGATCTGCGCCATAAACCATCGCTCCACATCAATCATATGGGGAACCCGTTACGCGTTTGTCAAAAATACCGCGACAGCCGCATCAGCAGAAAATCATCCTCGCGAAGGCCGCCGAGCACGGTTTCATCGATGCCGGTATTGAACAGGGCGCGCAATTCAAGCTCCAGCTTCCAGTTCTGGCCGATCCGGCGCTCCGCCTCGACGCTCAGGCTGGTGGCACGGCTGTCCCGGTCGACCATGGCCCCGGCCAGAATTTCGGTGCTCTGGGGATCGTTGAACGAAAACCGCAGCGCCATGAACACATCGTCATCGGCCGAGGTCGCCGGCGCGCCGGCGCCGCGTCCGTCATAGAGATATTCCGCCAGCGCGCCCAGGTCGCCCTTGGCGCCGGCGACGCCGTGAAACGTGTATTCGAAACCGCCGACCGCCGCCTGGAACCGGTCGCCATGGCCGCCGCGGGAGAATGCCTCCAGCTTCCATAGCCAGTTTTCATGGGCGTATTGCGCATCCAGGCTGGGCTGGTCGATCTGGTCGTAATGGGGGATCAGCCCCGATTTGCCGCCGCGCGTGCCCGCCACCAGGCGCGGTTCGCGGCTGGTTCCCTTGAAAAAAGCCAGGCCGAGATCCAGATCGCCGAGATTGCTCCACCAGCGACCGGCATAATCCACATGCCACTTTTTGGCGCCGGATTCGAACACCGGATCATCCACCTCGACCGCCATGGCCCCGCGCAGCCGGGCGTCGCTGTCGGGAAAGGTCCGCGTACGGAACCGGGGCATCACCAAAGCCGAAAACATGCCCCAGCCATTATCATGGGTCAGGTTGATCATGGGCTGGCCGAGCTTGTCTTCCCCGTCGGGACTCTCCACCGCGTCGGTCTGGTTGACGATATCGACCAGATGGCGTGATTCCGTCACGCCCCAGAAAACCTTGCCGACTCCGATCAACAGATCCCAATCGCCGCGCCGATGCCGCCAGCTCAACTCGCGCAGATCGAAATGGGTCCGGTTATCGTCATCCACGTCATAATGCAGGAAGGGTACAACGGTCAGCAGGTTCGCGCCGTCCGAAGATTTGTAGCGATATTCGGGCTGCACCAGAACGGAGGGCGAAACAGTGCCGTCATCCTGATCGGAATTGGCCGGCGCTGATGGGAAAACCCGGACTTCCATGGCGCCGAAACCCGACAACCGCCCCTCACCCGCCTGAACGACGGATCCGGTCAACGCCACAATCGCCAGTACACATGTGAATGAGGATGCCAATGGGAATACAGGGCGCGCCATCTTACCTCAGCCTTTTGAGGCGACCGGGGGTGAAATCACGCTCCCGCAATCCGGTTTTGAATTTGTAGGTGGAGAAAGCCAAGGTCGTTGTCTTTCCGGTCTGATGGTTTTTCATGAACAACTCATCGGCGCGCCAGTATCGGTCGAGATAGCGACGATAACCCTTATAGTCGAGAGTCTTCAGCCGGTCACCCTTGCGATCATAGTAGTCGATTCGCATGGCACGGT
>CALGIA010000441.1 GCA_937916005.1 uncultured Rhodospirillaceae bacterium | reverse complement strand
CATTCCATACCCAGGGCGAAGCCATCGCCCGGATACTGGAACGCGACGGCACTGAAGTTTCCGTATCCACCTCCAATACGGCCAGTGTGGGCAATGCGATCAGCCTCGATGAAGATGCACTTGATTTCGGCTGCATGG
Organism: uncultured Rhodospirillaceae bacterium; assembly: GCA_937916005.1. Lineage (GTDB taxonomy): Bacteria > Pseudomonadota > Alphaproteobacteria > MPNO01 > MPNO01 > CALGIA01. The sequence continues at coordinate 2,308 of CALGIA010000441.1, read as the reverse complement.
CGTCAAACTGGATCGGCCGGGCGCGCAGCGGAACGCCACCCTTCGCCGACCCGATTGATTTGCGCATGGTCGCGCCGCTGAACGCCGGCCCGCTGTTTTTCGTGACCCTGGCCGGCTCCCCCCAGGCCGACTCCCCCATGGCCGATATCACCGATTTGAAGGGCAAGCGGGTCGCCGTTGGGCTGGAACATTCCGGCATGACCCAGCATGTGAGGGTCATCTTCGACGCGCTGGGCATGTCGTTCGATGATTTCGAACCGGTCTGGCTCGGATTTTCCGATGGCGCGGACGCCCTGGTGGCCGGCGAGGTCGACGCCCAGTTCCAATGCCCGATCCCCAATACGGTGATGACCGATCTCAGTCAACGGGCCGACATCGCCGTCCTGCCCCTGACCAACGATCAGATTTCCCGCCTGCTGGCTGCCGTTCCCTATTACCGCCTTGTGACCATGCAAAAGGGCGCGTTCCGGGGACACGATGCGGATTGCGACCAGATCGGCGTGCTCAACGTGCTGGTGACCCATGCCAGGACCGACCCCGCGATGGTGCAATATGTCGCCCGGAGCCTGTGTGAAAACGCGCAGGAGCTAGAGACTCTGAATCCACTGTTCCGGGGGCTGGCGGGCCTGTTCGAGCCGTTGCAGCGCGATGGCGCGGAAGCCATGGAACATGGCGGAGTTCCGTTGCATGACGGCGCCGTCACCGCCTACCGCGAAGCCGGTTACCTGGATTAAAAGTTCCCGAACAATGACCGATAAAACATCAGATCAATCCACCCAGGTTTTAATCGCCGGCGCAGGGCCGGTCGGGCTGAGTCTTGCGGTCGATCTGGGAATACGCGGCATAGACTGTGTCGTCGTCGAAAAGCGCGACGGCGTTATCGCCGTGCCCAAGATGAGCCAGGTCAGCGCCCGCAACATGGAATTCTGCCGCCGCTGGGGCATCGCAGACCAGGTCAGAACCGCGGTCTGGCCGACCACGCACCCGCTGGATTTCGTCTATGTCACCAGTCTCCAGGGGCGCGAGCTGTCGCGGCTGAAAATTCCATCCCGCGCGGAAGGGGACCGGAACCAGATCACCGCCCAAGCCACCAGCCATTGCCCGCAGACCTATTTCGATCCGATCATCGTGGCCCGCGCCAAATCCCTGCCCGGCGTCGCCCTGCGATATAATACCGGGCTGGAAAGCTTTACCCAGGATGGGGACGCCGTTACCGCGCGCCTGTCCGACACGCTTTCAGGCGCGGAAACAATGATGACGGCGGATTACCTTGTCGGCTGCGACGGCCCCGGCGGGGTGGTGCGCGCGGGGCTGGGGATCGAACTCGATGGGCTCGGCGCATACGCCAACAGCATCAACATCTTTTTCAAATCCCCGGAACTGTCGGCGCTGAACCATATCGGCTGGGCCCGGTTTTACCGCATGATCGACGACCAGGGCTGTTGGGGGGAACTGATGCCCATCGATGGCGTCGCGCTATGGCGCCTGACGGTTTTTCACGACGACAATCCCGATGCGGATCCGGACGCCTATCTGCGAAAGGCCGCCGGAACGAAATTCCCGTATGAATTGATTTCAGTACTGCCGTGGGAGCGAAGCGATTTCGTGGCCCAACATTATGGCGACGGGCGGGTGTTCATCGCCGGCGATGCCGCCCATCAATGTTCGCCGACCGGCGGGATGGGCATGCATACGGGGATCGGGGAAGCGGTCAATCTGAGCTGGAAGCTGGCCGCCATGCTGGACGGCTGGGGCGGCGACGGGTTGCTTGGGTCCTACGAACCGGAATGCCAGCCTATCGCAGCGCGCAATGTGGGTTTCGCCACGTCCGCCTATCGCGCGATCACCAGTTTGCCGAACGTCGAGGCCATCACCGGCTTCCTGCCGGCCAGCAATCTTGATGCGACGCCGGCTGAAGCGCTCCGCCTGCAGATTCTCACGGTCAATGAATTCACCAAGACCCAGTACACTTACGAAAATTCTCCGGTCTGCGTCCCTGACGGGACCCCGCCCCCGGCCGATGACCCGCTGGATTTCACGCCCTCGGCCCGGCCCGGCACACGGGCGCCCCATGGCTGGCTGAGTGAAGGGCGTTCCATTCTCGATTTGTTCGGCGATGGCTTTACGCTGTTGCGGTTCGGTTCGGCGCCGGTGGATGCGGTCAAGCTGATCGATGCGGCGTTGTCCCGCGGCGTGCCGCTGCAAATCCACGACATCGACAACGCGACACTGGCCGATATCTATCTGAACAGGCTGGTTCTGGTCCGCCCGGATGGCCATGTCGCGTGGCGCGGCGACACACCGCCAT
>CALGIA010000440.1 GCA_937916005.1 uncultured Rhodospirillaceae bacterium | reverse complement strand
CCTCTCTAGTTCAGCCTCTAGGTCAGCGCCTTGTAGTCGGGAAAGCGGTCGCTGATGTCGATATCCAGCAGCTTGCGCGCGTTCTCGCCAAGGATATTGCGCTTGGATTTTTCGTCGAGGAACGGCAGATCATAGATCACCGACGGCACGTCCATGTCCCAATGGGGATAATCCGAACACCACATGAGCTGGGTATCCACCTTGATCATCTTGAACGTCATTTCGAGAATATCCGGATCGTTCGGCATCTCCATGGGCTGGGATGAGTAATACATGTCCTGCATGTATTCGCTCGGCAGCTTGCGCAGCGACGGCGCTTCGGACGACCGCATTTTATAGTCGTTGTCGAGCCGCTGCATGATCCACGGCACCCAGGCGAGCCCGGATTCGATCCAGATCACGTCGAGCTTGGGGAAACGTTCCGGCAGACCGTTGATGATCCAGTTCGAAATATGAACCACGTTATAGATGGTAAAGCCGAGCGCATGGGTGATCAGGAACCGGTTGGTGTTGCCCAGCGTGCGGTCGTTCCAGTTATAGCTGGCGTGGAAGGCCAGCGGTTTGCCGATTTCCTCGATCAGGGAATAGGTCTTCATATAGGCATTGTCATAAACCGGCTTGTTCCGGGTCGACACCACCATGAAGCCGCACACGCCGGGCCGATCGCCGAAATCCTGAACCATTCGATAGGACGCTTCCGGATCATTGAACGGCAGATACAGCATGGTCTTGATGCGCGGTTCGGACGGCAGAAGCACTTCCGTCAGCCAGCGGTTATAGGCCCGTGCCAGGCCGGCCTCGACCTCGGGCTGGGGATGCATCCCCAGCAGCAGCATCGGCGTCGGGAACAGCGAAACGTAATCGACTCCCATGGCGTCCATGAATTTCAGCGACAGATGAACGTCGCGATGCTTGTCGTCGACCGGGGTCTCTTCCAGCTTGCGCAGCGGATAGCGCGTCACACGCCCCGAAATATCCTGGGTGCCGACAACGCCCGGCAACAAGGGCGATTGTGCGCCGGTGCCGGCGGCCGAATAGACCTGGCCCGTATGACGCAGCACCGGGTCTTCGATGAATTCGACGATTTCCTTCATCGACTCGTTTTCATAGTGATGGCAGTCGATATCGATGATCGGGAAATCGTTGAAGCCGCGCTTGTCACGCTGGCGGGCCGCATTGACGAGAAGCTTCGTCGTATCGAAGCTTTCGATGGACATTTTGTCGGTTTCGCTTGTGGGAATTTCCATGGTGGATTTTCTCTTTGCTGTTTATGCGCCGGACCACGCCTGCCACATGCCGAGCTCGAACAGCTCCACATTGACGGCGCGGCACATGGCCGTGGTCATGATCATTACGGAGGTCGCGGGCATCATCTGGTTTTCGCTGAAAGGCGACCAGCGCTCGCCTTGCTGGAATTTCACCGTATACAGCCGGGTCAGGGCGGCAAGGCCTTCCTGGATCATCTCATCGGACATCTCCGCCTCCTCTTCCTGGGCGAGAATGCGCGTGGCAAGATCGCGAAGTTTGGCGTTTTCCATGGCAACATCGGCAAGCAGATCCCCATCATCCCCATAGCCGATTTCGGGAGGGGGTTCATGTGGGTTTGTCGCGCCGACTTCGGGCGGGGCCTCAGGTGACGACATAAATCTCATCTCCCCGTTCGACCACGTCATATTTTCGCAGCTTGAATTTCGGGTCGGCGCACGCGATTCCGTTATCCAGGTGGAATTCCCAACCGTGCCAGGGACACACGATATGCATGTCGTCATGATTGAAGCGCATGCCTTGATAGGTCTTGTCGTCGGCAATGACTTCCTCGACCTGGGCCATCAACAGCCCTTCGCAGGCAGGACCGCCCTGATGCGGGCAAAGATTCGAATATGCGAACAATTGACCTTTGACGCGATACACGCCGATTTCATTATTGCCGTTGGGAACGATCTTGCGTTCACCATCGGGAAGTTCGGACGATTTCGCCACAAACAAATCTTTCGCCATTATTGTGTCCTCCGTGTTCCAAGTATTTTTCCGGTCATATTTCAAGTCGATGCGCCAAGGCCGGCATTCCGCGTGGCCGAGCCGCCTTGTTTGATGTTGAGGCGATCCTGAAGCACCGTCATCGCCACATTCGCCGCCGCCGCCAACGCAAAGATGATGATAATCAGCGCGTACATGGAAGCGATGGCGAACTGGTCGTAATATTCCGCAATCCGGTATCCGAGTCCGCCGTTGGAAAACTTGATTTCAGCCACCAGAATACCGATTACCGCGATTGCCATGCCAAGCCGCAGTCCGGTGATGATGGGGTTGACCATGGAAGGCATATAGATTTTCGACACCATCTGGCGACGGGTGAGACTGAACGTCTGACCGACGCGCAGCAGCACCGGACTGATCAACATCATGCCGAGCGTGGTGGAAAACACCACCGGGAAGAAGGCCGACAAGGCGCCCTTGGCCATTTTGGATTCAATGCCGGTGCCGAACAGCAGGAAAAGGATCGGCAGGAATATGATCTTGGGCGTTGACCCGATGCCGTTGAGATAGGGTTCGATCATCTTGCGGAAAAACGGGTTTGCGCCCATGGCGATTCCCACGGTGACGGCGATTGTCGAGCCGATGGTGAAACCCACCACATGTTCGGCCAGGGTGATGCCCAAATGATGATAAAACGCGGGATCAAAAATCTCATGAATGATCGCCAGCCCGATCTGAATCGAGGACGGCACCACATCCTTGTACAGCAGGCCGGAACGCCCCACCGCCGCCAGCACTTCCCACAGCACCAGCAGAACCACAATGGTTGTAATGCGGATCGTGTTTACGGTAATGCGCGGCCTGAGGCCCGATACCGTTCCGATCACACCGGTCTGAGCCAACGCTCAACCCTCCCAAAGCACCAATAGAACAATACACTTACCGCAACCACGGCCAATATGCTCGCATATGTTCCCGGCGAGTCGAAGCGGAAATACATTTCCGACACAATGCGCCCGAGACCGCCGAAATCTATCAGATATTCGATCGCGACGATATTCACCAAGGTATACATGACCCCAATCCGGATTCCGGTGAAAATCGTCGGCACGGCGGCGGGAAGCTGGATTTTCCAGAACATTTCCCGTTCCGTGACATTGAAGCTGCGCCCCACATTCAACAGCGTGGGCGAAACGCCAAGCAGCCCCTGACGGCACTGGATGGCGATCGGGATCGCGCCGGGGATAAAGCCCATCAGGATCAGCGTCATGTGGGACCGGCCGAACATCACCAGGAACAGTGGATAGAGCAGCACGGTGGGCGCTGCAAAAGCCGCCGCCAGCCACCCCTCATAGGCCCGCCCGATCAGGTCATCGCGGTACATCAGATAACCGAACGGGATGCCGATCAGCAGGGCGAGGCCCGTGGCGGCGGCACACATGCCGAGGGTTTCCCAAAACGCGCCGAACAGATGCATTTCTTTCTGCAACTCGGGAAAGGCCATGAAGGTATCGCTGGGCCGGGCGACGATCAATTGGGGGATCACATCGGTCGCGACGGCTATTTCAAGCACGCCCGCGAACAGCGCCAGGGCCGCGAGCCCCGCCAGGGTGGGCGATGTCAGGATTTTTTTGACTTTGCGGTTCACGGAACTTGCTTTTCAAGCATGACCATCTCAGCGCGCGGCAAGCTTTTCTTCTGCATCCGCCATGCCGCGGCTCGCCTCCTCGCGCAATTCATTCCAGATATCTCCCACGTAATGGCCGAATTCGGCGGTCGTAATGACCTCCGAGGACCGAGGCCTGGGAAGCTCGATATCTATGACGCGCTTGATCCGCCCCGGCCGATAGGACATCACCACCACCCGGTCGGACAGCTGCACGGCCTCGGTGATATTATGAGTGATCAGCAACATGGTCTGTTTCAGGGTCGACCAGATTTCCAGCAGCTTGTCGCCCAGCAGCAGCCGCGTCTGTTCGTCGAGCGCGCCGAACGGCTCATCCATCAGCATGATGCGCGGCTCATACGCCAGCGTGCGGGCCACGGCGGTGCGTTGTTTCATGCCGCCGGAAAGTTGGGCCGGAAAATGATTTTCGAAGCCTTCGAGCCCGACCAGCTTGATGAACTCCCGCGCCTTGGCCTCGCGCGCCTCCCTGGCCATGCCCTGGACTTCCAGCGGAAACGCCACATTGTTCAGCGTGGTGCGCCACGGAAAGGTGGATTCTTCCTGAAACACCACCCCCACATCGCGATGGGTGCCGTCGATCCGATGGCCGTCGATGGTCACCTCGCCGGTATAATCCGGGATCAAACCGCCGATCACGTTGAACAGGGTGGATTTGCCGCAGCCCGATGGCCCGATGATGGAAACGAATTCACCCTGATTGACGGTCAGCGAGACCTTGTCGAGCGCCTTGACCGGGTTTTCTCCCCCCGCATCATAGGTCTTGGACACGTTGGAGATTTCAAGAGTTCCCGACATCGCGCTTACTTTCCGCCCATTTTTATTACCGCACCCAAAGTAAATTCGTGCGGTCGGACGGTGATATAACCATACTCAATCCCATGCCGCGACCGTAATTATAAAAAAATCCAGGAGAAAGCTCGATGAGCGTCCAATTCCAAACCACCCATGAAATAATCGCCACGGCCCGCAAAAATGTCTCGCAAAACGTCTGGAACTACATCACCGGCGCCGCCGAGACCGAAACCACGCTCCGGCGCAACCGGCACGCCCTGGATTGCCTGGCGCTGCGGCCCCGCATTCTCCGCGATGTTTCCGAAATCGACGCATCCACCAGCTTCCTGGGACACAAGCTGCGCATCCCGGCCATGGTCGCGCCGGTCGGCTCGCTCCAGACCATCACGCCGGAAGGCGGCATCGCCGTCGCCAAGGCCGTGGCGGAATTCGGGATCATGAATTTCATCTCGACCGTCACCGAACCAAGCCTGGAGGAGATCGCCGCATCGACCGATCATCCCAAGTTTTTTCAGATTTACATCCGGGGCGATAAGCAATGGGTCGATGATCTGATCGACCGGGCCGTCGGCGCAGGCTATGCGGGGTTATGCCTGACCGTGGATTCCGCCTATTACGGCCGCCGCGAACGCCAACTGATCTCGGGCTGGCTGCCGCCCAGCATCCGATCCAACCCGAAGCGGGTCCACCAGACCAAACTGACCTGGAAATGGATGTCGGAAATGAAGGCCCGGGGCGGCGATCTGCCGTTCATGCTGAAGGGCGTCCAGACGGCGGAAGACGCGGCCATCGCGGTCGAACACGGCGTCGACGTGATCTATGTGTCCAACCATGGCGGACGCCAGATGGACCATGTGTCGGGCACCATGGCGATGCTGCCAGAAATCGTGAACGCGGTGGACGGCGCCGCCGAGGTGATCATCGATGGCGGCTTCATGCGCGGCACCGATGTGCTCAAGGCCATCGCGCTGGGCGCAAGGGCGGTCGGGCTTGGCCGGTTCCATGCCTGGGCGCTGGCCGCCGGCGGACAGGAAGGCCTGGTGCGCGCGCTGGAAATCCTCGAAGCCGAAATCAAGAATTCCATGGGGCTGATCGGCCTGACCTCCATCGACCAGATCGACAAATCCTACATCGCCGCCGCCCCCGCCGTCAGCGATGCCCATGAACTGGGCGCGTTCCCCTTCCTGCCCGACATCCCCCGGGTTTAGGGCGAAAATTGTTCAGGCAAAGAAAAAGCCCCCTCCCAACCGGGAGGGGGCTTTTATTTAACGCCGCCGGAATGCGTGGCTAGCTGGCGGTTCCCGTTGAGGCTTCGCCGCTGGCGCGGGTGACCATGGGGGTCGAGTAGCCGGGCACGACGCGCACATCGAGGAAGAACGGCTTACCGCTTTCCACCACCTTGAGCGCCGCTTCGATCGCCGCCGGCAATTCGCCCACGGTTTCGATCGGGCCGGCGGAATCGACCCCCTGGGACCTGGCGAAGGCCGCCAGATCAATCGCCGGATCATCGATACGCTGACCGATCCAACGGTTTTCGACCGGCCGGCCACGTTCCTTGGCGACCGCTTCCTGGTGGACCTCGTCATTGAAGTTGGACCGGTTGTTGGCAATGATGATCAACACCGGGATGCTGTAATGGGCCGCCGTCCACAGGGCGGTGCCACCCTGCATGAAGTCGCCGTCACCCAGCACGGCGACCGGAATACGGCCGGAATCCAGCAGCGCCAGCCCCGCGCCGATGGCGTTGCCCGCGCCGGAACCGAGCCCGCCGCCGCCGTCATTGCCGAGAAAATCCAGCGGGTGGGTGAAGTGATAGGTTTCGCCCGCCCACCCCAGATTGACCCGGGTCAGGGTGATCTTGCGGCCCTTCTTGACCCCATTCAGGGCAATCGCGATATCGCGTGGCGACAGGGCATCGCCGGCTTCCTTGTCGATCACGGTCACTTCGGGGCCGAGCGCGCCGGCGACCCGCTTGCCGTCCCATTTCTGCTTGCCGTCGAGTTTTTTCGATACGGCTTCAAGCAACTGACCGATAAAGACATCCGGCTCGACCAAGACCATCAGATCCGTCGCGGCCAGACCGAAATAATCCATTGACCAGCCGTTATGGACATATTGGTCAACGGTGCAGTTGATCACCTTGGCCTTGTGCTTGAACCCGGTGCCGAGCGCCTTGAACACGCCGGCCAGATCGATCCAGTCGAAGCCCACGATCACATCGGCCTCGTTCAGCGCATCCCGGGATTCGTCGCGGATCCAGTTGGACGGCGGCCCCACATGCAGCCCGTGATTGGTCGGGAACGACGCGCAGGTCTTGATATCGGTTATCACGCGCGCGCCGAGCATTTCAGCCAGCTTGACCCGATTGTCCCAATCGGATTCGCTGCGCGACACACGGCCCATCATCAGCACCGGCGATTTGGCCTTGATCAGCGCGTCGGCGGCCTCGTTCACCACCTTCTCGCTCGCACGGGGGCTTTCCGCCACCTTGAATCGGTCCATATCGGGGATCGTGACCGGTCCGGTCAGCTTTTCTTCCTGCAGGCCGGCGTCGAGGCAGACATAGACCGGACCCTTGGGCGCGGTGCGCGCGATCATATTGGCGCGCAGCATGGATTCCACCGTGGCTTCCGCCGAGCGCGGCTCATCATCCCACTTGGTGAAGTTGCGCAGCAGGGCGCCCTGATCCTTGGCGGTATGGATCCAGTCGATCCACGGCCGGCGCAACGGCGCATCGACCGGGCCGGTCGCGCCCATCAGCAGGATCGGCGCGCGATCGCACCAGGCGTTGAAGACGCCCATGAGACCATGCAGCAGACCCACATTGGAATGCACCGCGGCAGCCATCGGCTGCTCAGTCACCGAGGCATACCCATGAGCGATCGACAGGGCGTGATCCTCATGCAGGCACAGCAGCATCTGGGGGTCCGAATTGCCCAGATAATTGACCATGCTGTCATGGAAGCCGCGATAGCTCGCGCCCGGATTAAGCGAAATATACTTGATGCCGAGCCGGCGCAGCATTTCCGCGGGAACGTCGCTGGTCCATTCCATCTGTTGGTTATCAGTGACGACTGGACGGTCGAATTTACTCAAATCAGCCATGGATCAGTACTCCGGATCTTTAAAGTTGAGGAAAGGAAAGCCGCTCAGGGCATGGGGCTGGTAGACCGGCGCGGCAGGATGAAGATGGGCGGCGGACAGCGCGTCCAGGCTGGTTTCTCCCAGCAGCCCCATGGAGGTTTTCATTTCGGTTTCGAGCAGTTCCAGCACGCGGACAATGCCGGCCGCGCCATCGGCGGCCAGGCCGAAGCCCTGCAGCTTGCCGATCGCAACCGTGTCCGCGCCAAGCGCGATCGCCTTGATGACATCGGTGCCGCGCATGAAGCCGCCATCGACGATGATCTCGGCCTTGCCGCCGACTTCCCGGACCACTTCCGGCAGGACATCGATTGACGCCCTTCCGTGATCAAGCTGGCGGCCGCCGTGATTGGACACATAGACGCCCTCGACCCCATGGTCGATACAGATCGCCGCGTCTTCGGCGGTCGCGATGCCCTTGATGATCAGCGGAATGTCGAAGGTGTCCTTGAACCACTTGACCGTGTCCCAGTTGAGCCCGGCCTGATATTCCCAGCCGTCCGTGCCGCGTAGGCGGCCGCGCGGCATGTATCGCTTGATGATGTCCCGTTCGCGCCGGCTGTAATAGGCGACATCCACGGTCAGGCAGAACGCGCGGTAGCCCCGGTCGATGGCGCGCCGCGCAAAACCCTCGATAAAGGAATGATCGCCCCGCACATAGAGCTGAAAAATCTTGGGATGGGATGTGGCGTCGGCCACGTCTTCCAGGCCCGGATTGGTGACCGAGCTCAAAAAGCTGGTGACGCCGAATTCCTCGGCGGCCTTGGCCACGCTGACCGACCCGCCTTCTTCCATGGAATCCAGCGATCCCATGGGCGCAAGCGCCACCGGCAGACGCATCTTGTCGCCCAGCAGCGATGACGTCACATCGATATCGCGCACATTGCGCAGAACGCGGGGACGGAAGGCGATGCTTTCCAGCCCCTGGCGGTTGCGCAGCAACGTGGTCTCCGTATCGGCGGCCCCGGTCAGATAATCCCAAACGCCCTGGGACAGGTTGCGGCGCGCCGCCTTGACGATCTCATGAATGGTCAGAAATTCGGTCATGACCGAACACCCCCTACTAGCCCCCAATTCCAATCCAGGGACGACATTATTACCGGTCGGGCATTTGCCCTTATCCCGTTGTTACCCTGAAACTATCCAAGCCGGACCGTGCGGTCCAGCGTGATCAGGAAATCACCACGTCCAGAATTGCCTGGCGTTTTTCCTCCGTGACCACCTTGATCGCCCGTTCCAGGGCCGGAATGACCTGTTCCGGATCGGTCACCTGCTCGCCATGAGCGCCAACCACATCGGCGATCTTGGACAGCTGCAGCGAGTCATCGAAGTGGATCAGCGGCGCTTCGTTGCTGCGCGACACGAGGCCGCCAGGATAGAGCCCTTCGGCCGCTTCGCGCACCGCGCCCCAGCGCCGGTTGTTGTAGATCACGGTGAGGATGGGCGCTTTCTGTTCCAGCGACACATAGTGGGCCGGCACCGGATTGGAGAACATATAGGCGCCGTCGCCCTCGGTCGCGATCACCAGCCGGTCATCGCCCGCCGCCATCTTGGCGCCGATGGCGCAGCCGAGCCCCCATCCGAGCCCGCCGGCATGGCCGGCGCTGAGGTAAGTGCCGGGCTTTTCCATTTCCATGAACGGCACGGGCATGCGGGCTTCGTTGATCACGATGGCGTCTTCGCCCTTCACTTCGCTGATGCAGTTTGTCAGCCAGACCGGGCTGATCGGGGACTGGGATTTTGCACGTGCAAGCACACCGGCCCAATTCTCATGCTGGGCGGCCCGCTTCACGGCAATTGCGGCGCGGCGCGTCTCGATGCGCTGGCTGGCCTTGTTTTCATGCTGTTCCAGCGCCGCGTCGAGCGCCCGCAGGCCCGGAGTCGCCGAACATGTAATGGACAGATCGCACGGGAAGGACCGCATCGGCAGATTTTCAAAAAGCGGGTCCGGTCCCATGTGGATGATCTTGGCGTCGTCCTTGGGCGCGGTCTGGTCCGGCAGCCACGGCACCGCCGCATTGACCACCAGAACCACGTCGGCCTGTTCGAGCAGCGGGCCGGGTTCAACACCCAGATTCATGGGATGACTCGACGGCAGGCATATGTAGCGCGGGCGGTACTGCACCACGGGAATCGCGAACCGGTCGGCCAGCGCCGCCAGCGCCGGCACGGACGTCTGATCCTGGCCGCTCGACTGGACGATGATCAGCGGGCGCTCGGCATTGGCCAACATGGCAGCCGCCTCGTCGATCGCGGTCAGATCGGGATAGGGCGAGGTGTTCCCGCCGGCGCCGCGAACGGGGCGCAGCGACGGGCCTTCCATGGCGCCGGCCAGCACTTCACGCGGCATGGTGAGATAGACCGGACCGCGCGGCTCGCTCATGGCGATCTTCATGGCGCGGTCGACCACGGATTCGAGCTGATGGCCGTTGCGCAATTCATAATCCCACTTGACGAATTCCCGCACCATGCCGGCCTGGTCGAACAGTTCCTGGGGCCAGTGGATATCGATGTCGCGGGTGCCGTGAATGCCGCTTTCGGAAATCGGCGTCCGGCCGGCGGTCATCAGAATGGGGATTTCGCCGCGCGACGCGTTCAGCAGGCCGTTGATGGAATTGCCGGTACCGACGCTGACATGGACCATCACCGCCTGGGCCCGTCCGGACACCAGAAAATAACCCATGGCCATGGACACTGCCACGTTTTCGTGGGGCACGGTCACCGGGATGGGAGTCTTGCGTCCCTCGCCCGACGCCTTGACGAAGCCTTCGATCAATGGCGCGAAATCCGTGCCCGAATTGGCAAACAGATAATCAACGCCGCGATCGGAGAGCAGCGATAGATAAGCGTCGGCAACGGTCTGTCCCTTGGGGGCAATGCTGTCCATGGTCGATATCTCCCTTAAATTTCAGCCGAAACAATTGATCGGTTGGGAGAGAAGATTAGCGTTCCTCCCCCTCACCGTCGAGACGTGGTTTTCGCCTCTAGTCTTCATCCTTGAGCGTACGGACCTCGGTATTCATTTCCAGGTCCTTGCGCCGATGCTGGGCGATGGATTTTCCGGTTTCGAAATATTCACCATCGACGGCGCGCTGGGCGGCCACATCGAATTCATCGGACCATTCGCCCAGGGAATAGCCGAACCAGGGCGCCTGGGGCGTCAGTTCGGGCAGCCCCAGCTCTTCCCAGATCACCTTGGCGTTTTCCATGAATTCGCGCTTGGGCAATGATACGGGTGGGAAATTTTCCTTCAGCGTGGCATCGATCAGCACCGAAGCATCCTCGCCGCCATTGCGTTGGCTGCGCGGACCGTGGCCGGAATCACGATGCTTGAGCACTTCCAGATCAAGCGCCGGGTTGGCGCGATAGGCCATGGCCCAGAACAGCGCATCGGCGTTATCCGGGTCGATATCGTCATTGACCGCGATGATGTATTTGCCGGCGGCGCGATGCAGCGAGGCCGCGCCATATAGCGCGCGCCAGATCTCGGTCGGCGGAATATCCCGCTCGACCTGGATCACCAGCACCTTGCGGATATTGGTCAGGGGTTCATGCATGCCGACCCGGATCACGCCCTTGATGCCGAGATGATCGCGCAGATGTTCCAGAAACAACGGCTCCATGGCGACACGCTTGATGACGCTGGATTCCGACGGCGTCACCTGGCTGATGATTGATGTCAGGATCGCATCGGAGCGCCGGGTAATACAGGTCACATCCATAAAGGCGTTGTATTCCTGCAGATTGACGTGACCGTGGGATTCGCCGAATGGCCCTTCCTGTTCGAGATATTCGGTCTCGATATAGCCCTCGATCACGATTTCCGCCTCGGCGGGAACCAGCAGATCAACCGTGCGCGCCTTGACCACATTGATCGGCGAGCCCACCAGCCCACCGGCGACCGCCAGCTCGTCGAGGCTTTCGGGCAGCTTGACGGCGGACGTGAACGTCACGGCCGGCGGCGCGCCCAGCACCACGACAGCGGGCATGCGTTCGCCCCGCGCCTTGTATTTCTGCCAATGGACATAAATCCCGGGACGCAATTCCAGCGACGGGTTCATGCCGAGCCGGCGCTGGGCTTTTACCTGGCCCCGGTAATTGCCCATGTTCTGAACCCCGGTATCCGGGTCCTTGGTGATGTATTGGGACAGAGTGGTATAGGGCGAAATATCCCAGCCGGGCGTCGAAATCGGCACCGGGATGGCATCCAGTCCGTTGCCGACCCGGTCCAGATCATCGCCCTCGATCACGATTTCCTGGCAGCGCGCGCGTTCGACCACCTTGGGCGTGATCGGGTTTTCCCGCGCCCGCGCCCAGGTTTCCTCGATCTCATCCAGTTCGCAGCCCATGCCGATACGGTAAATTTCCCGATTGGCGGCCAACACGCCGACCGCTACCGGAATATCGTATTTCCGCTCCTTGGAATCGGTGACGTTGGTGAACAGGAACGCCTTGCGGTCGGGCTCGGCGATGCCGCCCCGGAACTGCCAGCGCACCAACGGGTGCATCTCCGTGTCCTTGTTGATGGCTCTGTCGACGGTGATAAGAAGCCCCGCGTCTTCAAGCGCTTTCAGGTGATCATGCAGATCGGGATAAGCCCGGTCCGGCCAGATCGAATCGTCATTCTTGGTCGCCATCCAAAGCGCTCCCGTACAAATTCTTACTGCTGGTAACTGTAACCGGCGGACGCTACCACATGGCCGACCCGCCATCGACCACGAGAGTCTGGCCGGTGACGAAATCGCTGTCGGACGATGCCAGATAGACGCAAGCGCCGACCAGATCTTCCGGGGTTTCATCGCGCTTCAGCGCCCTGGTGTTGCGGGTGCGTTCGGGCCCGCCGCCCATCCAGTTGGTGCGGGCGGCGACATTCTCGCTCATGGTCGACCCGGGGGCGATGGCGTTGACGCAGATATTGTCGTCGCCGACTTCGCGCGCCAGCGACCTTGTAATACCCAGAACCGCGCCCTTGGAAGCATCGTAATGCAGAAAGAACGGTGAGCCCTTGAACAGACGGCCGGTGCAGATCGAGATGATCTTGCCGTATTTGTTCTTGCGCATTTCAGGCACCGCCGCCTTGCAGCCGAGCCAGACGCCCCGGATGTTGACCGCCATGACACGGTCCCAGGTTTCAACGCTGATTTCATCGAACGGGCTGCGCGGGATCGAGGTAAACAGCGCCGCGTTATTGACCAGGATATCGAGCCGGCCGAAAGAGTTCACAGCCTGCGCCGCCATGTTCATGCAGGCCGCCTCGTCGGACACATCGGTCTGGACGTCGAGGGCGCGGCCGCCCGCGGCCTCGATCTCGGCGACCACGGCAGCGCCGGAATCAACATCGGCAATGACGACCGCCGCACCCTCCGCGGCGAGCCCCTTGGCGAATGCTGCGCCGATCCCCTGCGCCGCCCCTGTTACAATTGCGACGCGTCCTTCAAGCCGTCCCATGTCAAAGTCCCTTCGTTTTCAGATGTTGTTTCGCCGGCCCCCGGATTGCCTTCGCCCAGGGTGCGGATTTCAGTGTTCATCTCCAGATCGCCGCGGCGGCGCTGGGCGATGATCTTGCCGGTTTCCCAATATTCGCTGCGCGTCGCGCGCCGCGCCATCAGTTCCAGCCCTTCGTTCCATTCGCCGAGATCATAGCCGAACCAGGGCGCCTGGGGCCGCAGCTTGGGCATTCCGAGTTCTTCCCAGATTTCCTTGGCGTTTTCCATGAATTCGCGCTTGGGCAGGGACACCGGCGGGAAATTTTCCTTCAGGGTCGCATCGATAAGAACCGCGCCGTCCTCGCTGTCGATCAGGCTGCGCGGGCCATGGCCTTCATCCTTGTGTTTCAGAACTTCCACGTCGCGATGTGGCTTGGACCGGTAGGACATGGCCCAGAACACCGCGTCCGTGTTGTTGGGGTCGATATCCTCATTCACCGCGATGACCCACTTCCCTTCGGCGCGGCGCAGCGATGCCACGCCATACAGCGCGCGCCAGATTTCCGTGCGCGGAATATCCCGGTCGACCACCACGATGATCAGCTTGTGCAGCGATGTCAGCGGCTCGTGGGTGCTGACGTGGAGCACGCCCTTGATGCCGAGATGATCTCGCAGATGTTCGATCTGGGCCGCCTCGTAAGCCGGCCGCTTGATGGCGCTGGATTCCGACGGCGTCACCTGGCTGATCCACGAGGTCAGCACCGCGTCCTTGCGCCGGGTAATGCAGGTGACGTCCATGTAGCAGTTATATTCCTGCAGATTGACGTGGCCGTGGGACTCGCCGAACGGCGCTTCCGGTTCCAGCAGTTCCGTCGACACGAACCCTTCGACCACGACCTCGGCCTCGGCGGGCACCATCAGATCGACGGTCTTGGCCTTGACCACATTCAACGGGCCGCCGGCCAGACCACCCGACACCGCCAGTTCATCAAGCTTTTCCGGGACCTTCTGAACCGCGGTGAACGACACTACCGGCGGCGCGCCGATCACGATGGCGCAGGGCATGGGCTCGCCGCGCTTCTTGTATTCCAGCCAATGAAGATAGCCCCCGGTGCGCAGTTCAATGGACGTATTCATGCCGACCCGGTTGGGCGCCTTGATCATGCCCCGGTAATTGCCCATGTTCTGGATGCCGGTTTCCGGATCCTTGGTAATGAAATGGGACGACGAGAAATACGGCGCATTATCCCAGCCGGGCGTTGAAATCGGCACCGGCAGCGCATCAAGTCCGTTTCCGTTGAGCAAATCCGCGCCGAGGAACACATGTCCATGGCACGGCGCATCCGTGACCACATTGGGCTCGATGGGGTTATTCATGGCGCGGATCCAGGTTGATTTGAGCTGGTCCAGCTCACACCCCATGCCCAGCTTGTAGATCGCGCTGTTGCCGGCCAAACCGCAGACCAGTACGGGGATATCGTATTTGCGGCCCTTGGAATCGGTGATGTTGGTGAACAGGAACGCCTTGCGGTCTTCTTCATCGATGCCGCCGCGGAACTGCCAGCGCACCAAGGGGTGCATTTCCGTGTCCTTGTTGATCAGACGGTCGATTTCGACCAGCAGACCAGCCTCGCGCAGCGCCTCGATATGTTCGTGAAGATCGGTGTAGCTCCGTCCTTCTTTTTGTATTTTTGTCGCCATCACCTGAACCTTTTCTACCTAAACTTATACAACGCGCGGCATGTTATGGCCCGAGGCCGTTCAAAACAACCTCGGCACACTAGGCAGGGCGTTTCTTTGTACGTAAACTCCGAAAGCAGCAAAACTCCAATGAAATCAGGGAAACAAAACATGATCAAACGCACCGCATTTACCCTTGCCGCGACCGCCGCGCTGGCTTTGGGCACGGTTACCGCCTCACCGGCGGCCGCGGATGTGGCGGGATTCTATAAGGGCCGGGTCGTTACCGTGATGGTGCCGTCGGGGCTGGGTGCGTCGCTCGGGCTCTATGCCAGGTTGTTCTCGGAACATTTCGGCAAGCATATTCCCGGCAACCCGACCGTGATTTTGACGTCCCGCCCAGGCGGCGGCGGCACCAAGGGCGCGACATACGCTTATAACGCCGCGCCGCGCGACGGCACCTTCGTTGCCGAAATTCTTGCGCCGTCGGTTTTGGCGCCGGCATTGAGGAACACGAAATTCAACGCCCTGAAATTGCAATGGCTCGGCTCGATGTCCGACCGCCCCTCAACGGTCAGCGTCTGGCACACCGCGCCGGCAACGACCATCGCCGAAGCCCGTAAAAAAGTGGTCATAATGGGATCCACCGGGCTTGGTTCGGAAACTTATCTGGTGCCGAAATTCATGAATCACTACCTCGGCACCAAGTTCAAGATCGTCAAGGGCTACAAGGGCGGCGCGTCGGTCAACAAGGCCATGGAGCAGGGCGAGGTTCAGGGTCGCATGAATTATTACAGCGGCTGGACGACGGTTAAGGCCCATTGGCTGCGCGAAAAGAAAATCATCCATCTGGCCCAGTACGGGCCGGCCATCGCCGGGCTGGACAGCGTGCCGAAGCTACGGGACCTGGTCACAGACCCGGAGGGCAAGAAAATTCTTCAATTCATCGAGGTCAGCGAAGCTCTCGGCATGGGCTTCTGGGTTCACCCCGACGTGCCAAAGGACCGGCTCGCGGCATTGCGCAAGGCCTTCATGGACACCATGAAAGACCAGAGTTTCCTGGCCGACGCCAAGAAACGCAAGACTCCGATTTCGCCGATTTCCGGTGAAAAACTGATGAAAATCGTCGCCGCCGGGCTGGATGTTTCCCCGGCGCTGGTGACCAAGATGAAATCAGTGTTCGGCTTCAAGAAATAAAGCATCCGCCTGGTTTCGCCGGACAGGCGAAACCAGCCTAAGATATTGCGGGCGGTGAGCTTCCCATGTTATCGGGACGCTTCACCGTCCGTATTTTTATGAAATGGCCTATCCATGACCGACCAAGCTCAATCGTCCGACAAATTTTCGGCCCGCTTTCTGACAATTGTCGCGCTGTTTATCGGCTGCCTGATCGCGGCCAACATCATCGCGGTGAAGCTGGTTTTCATCTGGGGCATGCTGCTGCCGGCGGCGGTGATCGTGTTCCCGGTCAGCTATATCCTGGGCGATGTTCTGACCGAGGTATACGGGTACCGCGCCGCGAGAAAGGTGATTTGGCTGGGGTTTCTCGCCAATCTCATCGTGGTGGCGGCGATTTGGGCGGGCGGCGCCTTGCCGGCGGCGGGTTTCTGGAAGGGCCAGCCGGCCTATGACCTGATCCTGGGGGCCGCGCCGCGCATTCTGGCGGCGTCGTTCCTGGCCTATCTGGTCGGCGAGTTCACCAACGCCTATGTGCTGGCCAAGATGAAAATCGCCACCAACGGACGGTTCCTGTGGGCCCGCACCATCGGATCCACGCTGGTCGGCCAGGGCCTCGATTCGGCGGTTTTCATTGCCGTGGCCTTTGCTGGAATCCTGCCGGTTCCGGCGCTGGTCACCGCCATCGTCACCCAGTGGCTGTTCAAATCGGCCTATGAGGCCTGCGCAACGCCGGTCACATACGGCGTGGTGAATTACCTCAAGCGCCGGGAAGGCATCGATTTCTATGACCGGGACACAAAGTTCAATCCCTTTGCAATCGCCGACTGAACTGGATTAGCCCGCCATATGCGGGAACAGCACCAGCGCATTTTCCCGCTCGATACCGCGCAGCACGTCGGCTGAAAGCCCCATCTCGCCCAGCGCCTTGACCGATTGGGTCATGGTGATTTCCGGCGCAAAGGGGTAATCGCTGCCGAACAACACATGGTCGGGCGTGACCAGTTCGAACAAACTGCGAAAGGCCAGCCAGTTGGCCGATAGCGCCGTATCATAATACAGCCGTTCCAATTCCGCGATCACGCCGTCCGGCACCTTGTCCTTGAAATCGGGCCGGTTCGCCAGCCGGCCAATGCGTTCAGCCAGAAACGGCGCCGCCCCGCCGGCGTGGGAGAAAATCCACCTGATGTTGCGGCAGCGCGCAAAGGTCCCGCCGAACAGAAGGCTGACGATCGCACGGGTGGTGTCGAAGGGGAAGTCCAGCGTGGCGGCGGGAATTTCCGGCTGGCACTGATTGCACGATGCATTGGTGGGGTGGAAATAGACCACGGCGCCGCGCCGGTCGAGTTCGTCGAAGACGGGCGCGAAGGCCGCATCCCCGGGATAGCGATCGCCGTAGCTGGTCAACAAGCCGATGCCGTCGGCCTTGAGCGTATCAAGGGCGTGGCCGATCTCGGCCAGGCTGGCGTCCACATTGGGCAAGGGCAGGCTGGCGAATACGCCGAAGCGGCCGGGATTGTCGCGCCGGATATCGGCGGCATATTCATTACAGACACGGCAAAGATGCAGGGTTTCCGCGTCATCGCCAAACCATAGCCCGGGCGCGGAAATGGAGGTGATCGCGGTCGCGATGCCGTGGCGGTCCATCGCCTCGATGGACATCTGAGGCGTCCATTCGGGGGTTTTGCCGGACAGGATCAGCGGGCCGATGCGGTCGTCGCCCACGGCGGTGACATATTCAGGTGGCAGGATA
>CALGIA010000439.1 GCA_937916005.1 uncultured Rhodospirillaceae bacterium | reverse complement strand
TAGCAGGAATGTCAAAATCACCAAAAGAGTCCCACCCTGAAGCACGGGCAGGGAAAACGAATCGCCGATAAACCCACCGATCGGTTCCACCTCGGAGGTGATCATCTGAATGACTTCACCCTGGGACGTCTTGCGGAACTGGGGCAGGGGAAAGCGCAGCACCCGCGAATACAGGCCATAGCGGAGCCGACGCAACATCCGTTCGCCGACGCGGCCCCGATAGACATTGACCGCATACTTGAAGCACTGGTTTATGGCGACCAGCGCAAGAAACACTCCCGACAACAGATATAGATAACCGGTTTGATCGAATTCCAGGCCCATAAGCTCGACGGGAAAATCGATGTTTTTGCCCTGGATGGCCTGGTTTATAATTTTTTTGGGGAGTTCGTAAAAGGCATAAAGAAATGGAAATGACGCCGCCGCGATAAGCGTCAGCACTATCTGCTGGCGCAATGAATATCGCAGAATATATTTATAGACGTTTGTCTCCATACTTCCCCCTCCCCGACACTTCCCGTCCCATGGCGGTACCAAATTTCGATGGTTGCGTAATCCGGGATTTTGACTTGTACGACAGGCTTACACGAAACAGCAATTGGAATGTCAAAGCAATGGCCGAAACTTGACCTGTCGCGGACCCCGCAAACTACGCTTGGGCGAACGCAAAGCCTGTGCCATATTCCGGCGGTTAGTGATGATATAACCAAGATGGTTGGGATGAATCTTCAGGGGGATCGCTTCCGCGTCCTGATATATAGCCACGATACATTCGGACTTGGCCATTTGCGCCGTTGCCGCGCGATCGCGCATGCGCTGGTGGAAAGAAGCCCGAACATATCGGTGCTGATCCTGTCAGGCTCACCGATTATCGGGAATTTCGATTTTAACCCACGGGTGGATTTCGTTCGCATTCCGGGCGTCATAAAACTGCGCAACGGCGAATATAATTCGACCAGCCCGCAGGTCGATATCGATCAGACCCTGGCCATGCGCGCGTCAATCATTCGCCACACCGCCGATATCTTCAACCCCAGTCTGTTTCTGGTCGATAAGGAACCGCTGGGACTGCGGGGAGAGGTGCGCGAAACGCTGGAAATGCTGAAGGAACGCGGCGTACCGCTGGTGCTGGGATTGCGCGATATTCTCGACGATCCGGCGCAACTCGCCACGGAATGGAAGCGCAAGAATGTCTTGCCGGCCCTGTCGGACCTTTATGATGAAATTTGGGTCTATGGCCTGCCGCAGATTTGCGACCCCATTGCCGACATCGACCTGCCCCAGTCGATCCGGCACAAAACGATCTTCACCGGCTACCTGGAACGCAACGCACCCGAAAAGCCGGCAAGCGTTCTGGCCGAAACACCGTTCGACGAACCCTATTTGATCGTCACGCCGGGCGGTGGCGGCGACGGCGCGGCAATGGTCGACTGGGCGCTGCGCGCCTACGAACTTGAAGCCGCCCCGCCTTATCCCGCGCTGATCGCCTTCGGTCCGTTCATGCATCCGGAAACCAGGGCGGAATTCGCGCGCCGGGCGGCCAAGCTGGACAATGTCAAAACCATGACATTCGACGCCAATATAGAATCCCTGATACAAAAAGCCGCCGGGATTGTCGCCATGGGCGGATACAACACGTTCTGCGAAATTCTGTCATTCGACAAACCCGCCATTTTGGTGCCGCGAACCCAGCCCAGGCGCGAACAGATCATCCGCGCACAGCGTGCACAGGATCTCGGGCTGGTAACCATGCTGGAGGATGATGGTGTGCGGGATGCGAGGGTCATGGCGACTGCTTTGCGGCATCTGCCGCAACAGGCCGCGCCGTCGGATACCGTCGTGCCGGGCTTACTGGACGGGTTGGAAAACGTCAACCGGCTTGCCCAGCGCCTGACCGCGCAGGGCGCCAGCCCCGTGGTGTCGCTGGCGTCGCGCCAAGGCTGACGCGATATGGGCCGCGCGGTGGCAATCGTGCTGAAGGGCTATCCGCGCCTTTCCGAAACTTTTATCGCCAATGAAATCCGTGCCTTGGAAATCCGTGGACTGAACATCCACATCATATCGTTGCGTCATCCCACAGACCGGGACATGCACCCGGTGCATCGAGAAATCGAAGCGCCGGTCCTGTATTTGCCGGAATATCTATATCAGGAACCCATGCGGGTTCTACGCGGTTGGCGCAAGGCGCGAAAAAAACCCGGCTATGGCGCGGCGCTGAAATGTTTCCTCGGCGATTTGTGGCGCGACAGAACGCCAAACCGGGTTCGCCGGTTTGGCCAGGCCCTGGTGCTGGCCCACGAGCTTCCCAATGGGATTGATACGATCCACGCCCATTTCATGCACACGCCGGCGTCGGTCGCGCGATACGCCGCAATGATAACCGGCCTGGCGTGGAGCGCATCGGCCCATGCCAAGGACATCTGGTTGACGCCGGACCGGGAATTGACCGAGAAAATCGATGATTGCGCCTGGCTGACAACCTGTTCTGTCGCGGCCCGGGACCGGCTGGTCTCGCTGGCGTCGGATCCCGAAAAGATTGCGCTGACCTATCATGGGCTTGATCCGAAACGCTTTCCGGCCGAAAGTTCGCACCGGCCCGGGATGAACATGCGCGACGGCGCCGACCCCGCCGACCCGCTTCGCATTCTCGCCGTTGGCCGCACGGTGGAAAAAAAGGGCCTCAATGTACTTCTCGACGCGTTGGCGCTGTTGCCGCCGACGCTGCATTGGCGGCTGGAACATGTCGGCGGCGGAATGTTGTTGGACAAATTGCGTCGACAGGCCGACGCTGCCGGGATCAGCGACCGGGTGATATGGCACGGCGCAATGTCTCAGGATATGGTTATCGAGCGATATCGTGACGCCGACCTGTTTGTCCTGCCCAGTCGGGTGGCCGATGACGGCGACCGGGACGGGCTGCCCAATGTTCTGATGGAAGCCCAGAGCCAGGGCCTCGCCTGTATCGCTTCGAATGTGTCCGCCGTATCCGAGCTTATCGAGGATGGCAGGACGGGGCTTCTGGTCGCGCCCGACGATGCCGCTGCTTTGGCGGGAATGATCGGGGAACTGGCCGCGGACCCGGCCCGGAGGAAGGGTCTTGGCCGCGCGGGCGCCGCAAAGGTGCGCGCGGAATTTTCCTTCGAGGACGGGATAGAGAGCCTGGCCGGCCGCTTCGGCATTGCCAGCCAAATTGAAGGCGAAGCCCAATGCGTATCGCATTCTACGCACCGATGAAGCCGCCGACGGCGGCGGTGCCGTCGGGCGACAGGATGATGGCGCGTCAACTGATCCGCGCGCTTGAGCTGGCTGGACACCGGGTTGAGCTGGCCTCCATCTTTCGCAGCCGGGACGGGACGGGCGATGCCACGCGCCAGGCGCGGCTGGCGCGGCTTGGCGCACGCATGGCCGACCGCCTGATCCGCCGTTACAGCGCGGCCTCAAACCATAACCGGCCGGATGCCTGGTTCACTTATCACCTGTATCACAAGGCGCCTGACTGGCTTGGCCCCCGTATCGCGGATGCGCTCAACATTCCCTATGTGATCGCCGAAGCATCCTTCGCGCCCAAGCAGGACGGCCGGAAATGGGCCACGGGTCACGATGCCGCAGCCGCCGCGATCCGTCGCGCCGATCGGGTGATTTCGCTGAATTCCCATGATTCAGCCTGTGTCCGCCCGCTGCTGCGTGATCCATCGCGCCTGGCCGCGTTACGCCCATTTACGGATATCGCGCCCTTCGTCGATGCATCTGAAAATCGCGAAAAACACCGAGACAGCCTGGTGCGGGACTTCCGGCTCAATCCGGAAAACCCGATCCTGCTGACTGTCGCCATGATGCGGGACGGCGACAAGCTGGATTCCTATAAATTGCTGGGCCAGGCGTTGGCCCTGTTGCGGGATACTCCGTGGCAGCTGGTCGTGGTCGGCGATGGCGCCAAGCGCGACGCGGTCGAACGCGCGCTGTCGTCGACCGGGCCGGAACGCGTTCGCTTCGCCGGCGTCCAATCCCCGGCGGGGCTTTGCCGTTTTTATGGGGGAAGCGATATGATGGTCTGGCCGGCGATCCGGGAAGCCTATGGCATGGCCCTGCTGGAGGCGCAGGCCGCCGGGCTACCGGTGGTGGCCGGCAATGTGGGCGGCGTTTCCGATATCGTCCGCCATGGACAGACCGGCATACTCACGCCGGAAGGCGACGCCGCCGCTTTCGCCCAAGCCATGAAATCCTTGATCGAGACGCCCGAGCGGCGCACAACCCTTGGCGCAGAGGCGCGGCGCATTACCGCCGAACAACATTCCATCGCAACTGCCGCCGAACAATTGAATGACGTGATGATGACCGTCATTGGAGAATCCGTTTCGTGACACCGCTTGCACTCATACGGCACGGACCAACGGGCTGGAACCAGGAAAAACGCCTGCAGGGCCACGCCGACAGGCCGCTGAGCCCGGAAGGGGAGGAAAAGGTCGCGGGCTGGTCGGTGCCGGTGGAATTTCGCGAGTACAAATGGTTCGTAAGCCCCCTGACCAGGGCGCAACAGACGGCGGCGGCGCTGCAGTTGGCTCCCGAAACCGAGCCGGCGATCATCGAAATGGATTGGGGGGCGTGGGAAGGCCACACCATCGATGAATTACGCGAAACCTATGGCGACGAAATCCGGCGACGCACCGAAATGGGGCTGGACTTGCGTCCCCACGATGGCGAAAGCCCACGCGATGTTCGTGACCGGGTCGGTAAATGGGCAGCCAGGATCGGCAGGACAGGGCAGCCGACCGGCGCGGTCGCCCATCAAGGCATCATCCGCGCCCTGCTGTCGTTGGCCACGGGGTGGGAAATGGTCGGCAATCCGCCCCATAAAATGGATTGGGCCAGTGTTCATCTGTTCGAGATTGCGGCTGATGGCGCGGTCTGCATATCGCGCCTCAACATCAGTCTGGAGAATAAATTGAAATGACGGGGCCAAAATGAGTGGGCGCAAGCGGGTGCTGTTTTATGTGCAGCACCTTCTGGGAATAGGCCATCTGAAACGCGCGGCGACAATCACGCGGGCGGCACAGGCGGCCGGTCTGGACGTGACGCTGGTATCGGGCGGCAATCCCGTGCCGGGACTGGCGCTCGGCGGCGCGCGATTGATCCAGCTTCCACCGCTGCGCGCGGCGGACAAGTATTTCAAGATCTTGCTGGATGAGCACGATCAGGAATGGGATGACGCGTTCAAGGACCGACGCCGGAACCTTCTGCTCGACGCCTATGGGGAAATCCACCCCCATGTCATCGTGACCGAATTATATCCGTTTGGCCGGCGGCAATTGCGCGGCGAGATTCTGGCGCTGCTGGATGCGGCCCGGACATCGACGCCACGTCCCATCATTGCCTGTTCGGTCCGGGACATCCTGGTTGAACCGCCAAAGCCGGAGCGTATCACCGAAATGCTGGATCGCATCGAAAGTCTTTACGACGCCGTCATGGTGCACGGCGACCCGGACCTGATTCCCTTTGACGCGACGTTTCCGCCCGCAGCGAGAATATCCGACAAGCTGCACTATACCGGTTATGTGGTCGACAGGCCCGGTGTTGCGGGCCCGGATCAGCCGGGGGCGGGCGAAGTCCTGGTCTCGGCAGGCGGCGGCGCGGTCAGCGAAACGCTGTTCAGGGCCGCAATTGAGGCCAGACCCCTGACCAGCCTGAGTGATGTGACATGGCGCATTCTTGCAGGCCCGGCTTTGCCCGAGACCGAATTTCAATCCATCGCCGCAACTGCGCCGGAAGGCGTCATTGTCGAGCGCGCCCGGCCGGATTTCACCAGCCTGTTGGCAAATTGCGCCCTGTCGATTTCCCAAGGTGGATACAACACGGTGATGGAGGTCATGGCCGCGCGGATCCGGGGCGTGATCATCCCCTATGCGGGCGGGCTGGAAACCGAGCAAACCCTGCGCGCAAATCTGCTGCGGGAATATGCGGCGCTTCAGGTGCTGGATGAAAAAGCCGTCACCGCGACTGCGATTGCCGAGGCCGTGGAGGCCGCGCTGGCCGGCCCCCCGGCCGTCGCCACAAAACTGGATACGGGTGGGGCGGAGGCGTCGGCGCGACTTCTGGCGGAACTGGCCGAAGGGTGTGCCGCGCCATGACATCCTGGGCCGCGCTGGACCATGAACTCGCCCGGTGGCGCGACGACGGCCGCACGCCGAGATTCTGGTGGCGGGATGACGATGCAATTCGTGCGACCAATGCGCTGGACAGGATGCTGACGCTGAACCGCCGATGGCGCGTTCCCATATCATTGGCGGTGATCCCGGGCCTTGCCGACCCGTCCCTGGGCGGCGTCCTGGACGGTCGGTCGGATGTGGCGATCCTGCAGCACGGGTTTCGTCATTTGAACCACGCCATCGGCGGGGATAAAAAATCCGAACTGGGGGCACACCGCCCCTTGATCGAAATCATCAGCGAACTGGAAACAGGGCGGGCGCTCATGGAAAGCCTGTTTCAAGGTGCGGCGTTACCGGTTCTCGTGCCGCCCTGGAACCGGATCGACGACGCCATTGTCGCCAAACTGCCGGGGGCCGGCTATGGCGGCATTTCCCGTTTTCGTGCACGAACCAGGCCTGAAGCCGCACCGGGTTTGACCCAGGTAAATACACATGTCGATATCATCGATTGGCCGGGCGGCCGTGGATATCGCGGTGACGAGGCCGTTTTAGGCCAACTATGTGAACACCTCGCCGCGCGGCGACAGGGCGCGGTGGACGCCTCTGAACCTACTGGATTGCTGACCCACCATCTGGAACATGACGAGGCATCCTGGACATTTATTGAAACGTTTCTGGAAAGAACGGCGGCAAGCGCGGTAGATATGTGGAAAGCCGCTTGCGAGATATTTTTCACGCGCGCGGGCTTGCAATAGACCGTGGAATTAAGCTTCATTGGGCGGCGTGGAATAGCTAGGCTGTAGTATCGAATCCTGGGGGGGTAAATGGTCGATAAGGATGTGTATTACCAGGTGATCCTGGACGGGTTTTCACGCTATCTGGAAAGCCCGTTCATGGCGGATGTGACCCGCACGATTATTCGTTATCCTGATGCCCGGTTCTATGTCGCACTCAACAAAAACCAGATGGCCAGCAAGAAGTGGCTGATCGATGAACTATACCGCTCGAAGGGCAGCGACCTTGGCACCATATACATTCTGGGTGGGTGGTTTGGAATTCTGTCTGCGATGCTGCTGAATGACGAACGCTTTAATATTGATTGCGTGGTCAGCTTTGATATGGATCCCGAGTGTGGGCCAATTGCCGAATACATGAATAGGAGCCACGTGGAAAAAAACCGGTTCCATGCGGTTACAGCCGACGTGAACCGGATCGAATATCCCCACGCCACCGGAGCCAAACCCAATGGCGCGGCGGCGCCCGACATTGTCATCAATACGAGCTGCGAACACATGGATGCCGCCAGCGGCTGGTATGACCGAATTCCGGCCGGGACCATCCAGGTTCTGCAATCGAATGATCAGTTCGATTGCGAGGAACATCATAACTGCGTCAACGATCTGGACATGTTTCGACAACAATCGCCCATGGTGGAAATAATGTTCGGTGGGGAGCTGGAGCGTAAACGCTATACAAGGTTCATGCTGATCGGCCGGAAATGAAGCTGTTCTAAAGAAGCGCGACAAATATAGTCGTTTGGGGTAAGACAAATAATAGGAGGCGTAGGAATTTGGTGAGACGTTCTTGGCTTATGAAGATTGCCGCATGCGTGGCCATTTTGGGTTGGGCCGCCACCGCCTCCGGATCGCCAACGCTTATCGAAACCCCATCATTGAAAGCGCTTGTGTCCGCCGGCAAGCTGCCCGGTATTTCCCAGCGTCTGCCGGCCAACCCGCTTATCGTGGACCCCAGAAAACATGGCGGCGAGCTTGGCCGCCATGGAGGTACGCTGAAAACCCTGATGGGCGGGCAAAAAGATATCCGCATGATCACAGTCTATGGATATGGTCGGCTGATTGGATATAACCGGAAGCTGGAATTTGCGCCGGACATTCTGGACAGCCTCGACGTCATTGAAAATCGCATATTCACATTGCGGATCCGCAAGGGTCACCGATGGTCGGATGGGCATCTCTTCACGGCGGAAGATTTTCGCTATTTCTGGGAAGATGTCGCCAATAACAAAAAGCTGTCGCCCTTTGGTCCGCCCAGAGCGCTTTTGGTCAATGGTGAACCGCCGAAGTTCGAAATTCTCGACCCCCTGACGGTGCGTTACAGCTGGTCGAAACCCAACCCCTATTTCCTGGCGGAACTGGCGGGGGCCAGACCGCTTTATATCTACCGGCCGGCCCATTATCTGAAAAAATATCATTCGCGCTATGTTGAGCCCGGAAAGATGGCGCGGATGACAAAGAAAGCCCACGCGCAGAATTGGGCCGTTCTGCATACAAGAAAAGATCACCAATATCGCTTCGACAACCCCAAACTGCCCACCTTGCAGCCCTGGCGCAACACCACCAAACGCCCGGCGCGGCGTTTTGTATTTAAACGCAACCCATATTATCACCGGATCGACGCTGCGGGCCGCCAATTGCCTTATCTGGATCGACTCGTGGTCAATATTGCCAGTGGCAAGCTGGTTCCGACCAAGGCGGGTGTTGGCGAATCCGATTTGCAATCCCGTCATATCCGGTTCGACGATTACACATTTTTGAAAGAGGGCGAAAAACGAAACGGCTACAAGGTCCTCCTGTGGCGCACCGCGAGCGGTTCGAAATTCACGGTATATCCCAATCTCAATGCCGAAGACCCGACGTGGCGGACATTGCTGCGGGATGCAAGGTTCCGGCGAGCATTATCGCTGGGTATCAACCGGCACGAAATCAACCAGGTCGTATTTTTCGGCCTGGCCCGCGAAGGCGCCAACACAGTGTTGAAGGAAAGCCCGCTGTTCAAAGCTGAATATTTGAACGCCTGGGCCAAATTCGATCTGAAGGGCGCCAACAAGCTGCTTGATGAAATCGGTCTTACAAAACGTGATGACAATGGCCTTCGCTTGCTGCCCGATGGCCGGGCGGCGGACATTATTATCGACACGGCCGGGGAATCGACCCTTGAAACGGATGTGCTGGAACTGATCCATGATAGCTGGCTCAAACTCGGCATCAAGCTTCACGCGCGACCGTCGCAACGTGAGGTTTTCCGCAACAGGGTTTTTGGCGGGCTGGCGATAATGTCGGTCTGGTCGGGTCTGGAAAACGGCATTCCGTCGCCGGACATGTCTCCGGGTGAACTGGCGCCCACATCCCAGCAACAGCTGCACTGGTCGAAATGGGGGCAATATTACGAATCGTCCCATAAAGTGGGCCTCAAATCAGAAATGCCGGTCGTACTTGAACTGGCAGCGCTGAATGAAACCTGGCGCCGGGCGAAAACCCGTGAAGAACGCACCAAAATATGGCACCGCATGCTGAGCATCCATGCCGACCAGATATTTACGATCGGAGTGATAAGCGGCGTCCTTCAGCCCATCGTCGTCAAGGCCAACCTTCGGAACGTTCCGGTCGAGGGCATATACAATTTCGATCCGGGGGCATATTTTGGAATCTATCGACCGGAAACATTCTGGCTCGGAGACAAGAATTAATGGCAAAAAACCAGCCAGCTTTAACCCAGCAGCCTAAAGCCAGAACCCTCAACAAGAGGGAGCCATTGGGTTGTTAAGCTATATTGTCCGTCGCATTCTGATCATGATCCCCACCCTGTTGGCGATCAGTGCTTTTGTATTTCTTATTATCGAACTGCCGCCCGGCGATTATTTTGAAAGCTATATTGCCGAATTGCAAAGCCAGGGCGAATCCGTCGACCCCCAGAAGATCGAATTCCTGCGCCAGGAATATGGCTTCGACAAATCGGCGGTGGAACGTTATTTTATCTGGCTGTTCGGCATGCTTCAGGGAGACTTCGGATATTCCTTCGAACACCGCCTGCCAGTCAGTGACGTGGTGGGCGATACGCTTTATTTGACATCGCTGGTGTCGTTCACAACCATCATGTTCACCTGGATCGTGGCGTTCCCGATCGGGCTGTATTCGGCGACCCATCAATATAGCTGGGGTGATTACGGACTGAGCTTCCTGGGATTTATCGGGCTCGCGACTCCCAATTTTCTGCTCGCCCTGGTGATGCTGTATTTCGCCAAGGTCCAGTTCGGCACGTCGATCGGCGGGCTAATGGATGAATCTTTCATCAGCCAGCCCTGGTCGATGGCCAAATTTATGTCGATTCTGGAACATCTCTGGATACCGGTAATCGTAATCGGCACCTCGGGGACGGCGGGAATGATCCGGCGTTTACGCGCCAATCTGCTGGACGAGCTTGAAAAGCAATATGTGGTCACCGGCCGCGCAAAGGGCCTGGCGCCCCTCAAGCTGCTGCTGAAATATCCGTTCCGCATGTCGTTGAATTTCTTTATTTCCGATATCGGAAGCCTGTTGCCGTCAATTATATCCAGCGCGACGATTGTCGCCGTGGTGATCAATCTGCCGACCACGGGTCCGATGCTGCTCAATGCCCTGAAAAGTCAGGACATGTATCTCGCCGGATCGTTCCTGATGTTTCTCGCCGCGCTTACCGTAGTCGGCGTGTTGATATCCGATTTGGCGCTGGTCATGCTTGATCCGCGCATCCGGCTGCAGGGAGGGACCAACCGATGACCCCCCCACAGGACAGCGCAACCGGATCGACCATGGAACATTACGTTTCACCGGAGCCGTTTGAGCCCCATGCCGACGCCCGTTTGACGCCGGAACAGGAACGATTTTACCTCGCGTCCCAATGGCAATTGATGTGGTGGAAGCTTAAACGCCACAGACTGGCCGTGATTTCGGGAATGGTGCTGGCGATAATGTATGGATCGATCGCGATCAGCGAATTTCTTGCGCCCTATAATCTGCATACCCGCAATGCGGATTTCATATTTGCGTCGCCCCAACCGGTTCATTTGTTTCACGATGGAGAATTCATCGGGCCCTTCGTTTATGGCCGCGACCGCCATCTGAACATGCAGATACTCAAGCGCGAATACACCGATAATCCAAACCGGATTCAGCGTTTGCGGTTTTTCTGTTCGGGCGACGACTACCTGTTCTGGGGTTTGGTGGGAATGAACTTTCACCTCGTCTGTCCCGCGAAAGACGGACAGCTATATCTGCTTGGCACCGACCGGCTGGGGCGTGATGTGCTGTCGCGGATGATCTATGGCGCGCGGATATCACTGACTATTGGATTTATTGGCATCATCATCAGTTTCGGGTTGGGAATCATCATTGGCGGAATTGCCGGATATTACGGCGGGCTGGTCGACAACATGATTCAACGCGCCATCGAGGTGGTGCGATCCTTTCCCGAAATCCCGCTATGGATGGCGCTTTCCGCCATTTTGCCGGTGACCTGGAGCCCGGTTCTGATCTATTTCGGCATCACTGTCATTCTGGCAATGATCGACTGGACAGGCGTTGCCCGAAATGTCAGATCAAAACTGCTGGCATTGCGCGAAGAGGATTATTGCACGGCGGCCCAGCTTATGGGCGCCAAGCCAAGCAGGATTATCGGACGCCATCTGGTGCCCGGCTTCATGAGCCATCTGATCGCAGCCGCGTCGCTTTCAATCCCCACCATGATCCTGGGTGAGACCGCGTTGAGTTTTCTCGGGCTCGGTCTGCGGCCGCCGATCACAAGCTGGGGCGTGCTGTTGAACGAGGCGCAAAACATCAACGTGGTCGCGTTGTATCCATGGCTTATGCTGCCGGTGGTGCCGGTGATCATTCTGATCCTGGCGTTCAACTTCTTTGGCGATGGCCTGCGTGATGCCGCCGATCCTTATAAATAAGGCTGGTTTGTGATGCGCGTCGTGATCCTGACCACAAATTCAGTCCGCCGGCGTTTCCTGGTGCGCGAGCTGCAGAATTTCGCATCGATCGAAAGGGTGTTTGTGGAAACGCGTGAGTCCAGCGCTCCGTTTGAAACGGCGCACCGATTTGAATCCACATGCAAATCCCATGAAACAGAAATCTGGTTCAACGGCGAGGCGCCGGCCTTTCCCGGCCTGGCGGATGTCGCGTATTTCCATTCTCTCAATTCACCCGATGCGGTAACGGCGATCCGTGCATCGCGGCCTGATGTCATCATCGTGTACGGCACCGGCAAACTGTCGCGGGAAATCATTTCGATCTGCCCGCAAGGTTGCGTCAATCTTCATGATGGAAACCCGGAGGAATATCGCGGCCTCGATTCATCTCTATGGGCGATCTATCACGCGGATTTCGGGTCGCTGATGACCTCGGTTCAGGTGCTGGCGCCGGAGCTTGATTGCGGCGATATCGTTGCCCGCTGCGCGGTTTCGGTGACTCACGGCATGGGACTGCACGAACTGCGCCGGGCCGGAACCGAGGCCGCAATTCCAGCATTGCGCGACGCGTTACAAGGCTTTGCGACCGCCGGATCGATCATAGGCCGCCCATTGATGCAAAAAGGGCGTTATTATTCCCACATGCCGGCGGTGCTGAAGGAAATCTGTCTTAATCGTTTTGAACGCCACACCGCCCAGCTTCGGAAAGCGGCATGACGGGAGGCGCGGTGATCAACCCGACCGACGGACAGCGCGAACCGGTTCGGCAAAACGGGAGCCGGATTTACCGCTATCCGCGACGCGCCCTGGCTGCGGCATATCTGCGCACCGCGGCCGGATTGATCATGATCGGCATTCCGATGGTTTATGGAAATCCGGGAACTGTGGCGTCCGTCGTCCTGGGTGGCATCGCCCTGGCTTTCATGGCTTATGGGATGAGAACCTGGCTGCGCGGCATGGGCCGGGTTCGGCTTGATACTGACGGAATTTCGATTTCCGGCCCCTTCCCGGCGGCGGTGCCGTGGCATGAGTTGAGCGGCGCAAAACTGAGCTACTACTCGACACGGCGCGACAGCACCGGCGGCTGGATGCAGCTCAATATTTCCGGAACCCGGGAAAAATTGACGATTGAATCGACACTCGACGGGTTTGCGGACGTAACGCGGCGGGTAATCGCCGAAACGCTGGCAAGAGATATTGAACTGTCTGCGTCGACACACAACAATCTTCGACCCTTGGGAATCCAGGCGGGGCATTCAAGTGGGGAATCCCAACAGCGAGTAACGGATAGGCGTCGCATATGACCGATCTATTGACCGTCAACGACCTGAAAGTGGCCTTCGATGTTGGCGGTAGCCCCGTCAAGGCCGTCGACGGTGTTTCGTTTCGCATCGCCCCCGGCGGCACGGTTGCGCTGGTCGGTGAATCCGGTTCCGGCAAGACCGTGGTGTCACACGCCATCATGGGAATTCTGCCCAAGACCGCGAACATCACCCATGGTGAAATTCTGTTTCGTGATCCGGAAACGCCGGATACCGTCGTCGATATCGCCACGCTAGCGCGCGACGGCAAGGAAATTCGCAGCATTCGGGGCGGTCGCGTCTCGATCATATTCCAGGAACCGATGACGTCCCTGTCCGCACTGCATACGATCGGCGACCAGGTCAGCGAAGCGTTGTTTCTGCATCGCGATGTTTCCCGCGCTCAAGGAATGGAACTTACCGCCGAAATGCTCAGGCTGGTGGGATTTCCGGATCCCGCCAAGGCGTTGCAAACATATTCGTTTGAACTGTCCGGCGGGTTGCGCCAACGGGCCATGATCGCGATGGCGCTGGTTTGCCGCCCCGCGCTTCTGATCGCCGATGAGCCGACAACGGCGCTGGATGTCACGATCCAGGCGCAAATCCTGAAACTGATCAAGGACCTTCAGTCGGAACTCGGCATGGCCGTCTTGATAATCACCCATGATCTCGGCGTGGTCGCCAATGTCGCCAAGGAAATCGTCGTGATGTATCACGGCAAGGTTCTGGAAAGCGGAACATTGGATCATATATTCCGCAATCCGGGACATGACTATTTGAAGGCATTGCTGCGCGCGGTGCCGCGGTTCAACATGAAACCGGGCGAGCGGCTCACCCCGCTGCGGGAAATCGAGCATGAAACCGGTCATCTGCTGACACCAGTTGACGGCAGCCGGAAAGATAACGACGGGGACGCCCCGCTGTTGCAAATCAAAAATTTGAGCAAGCGCTTTACCCTGCGCAAAGGCGGATGGTTTGGCGGAGCGGACAGTGAGATTACGGCGGTCGATGATGTCAGCTTTCAGGTACGACGTGGGGAATGCCTGGGGTTGGTGGGAGAAAGCGGTTGCGGCAAAACCACGCTAAGCAAAATGATCATGCGTGCGCTGAAGCCCGATAACGGATCGATTCTGTTCAATGACCACGGCAAACAAATTGATCTCGCGACCCTGAAGGAAAGCGAACTCCAGCAATATCGGCGGCGCATACAGTTTATTTTTCAGGATCCGTTTGGGTCCTTGAGTCCGCGAATGACGGTTTTTGATATCATCAGCGAACCGCTGAATATCCACAAGATCGGTGACAAATCCTATCGCACCGAAATGGTCAAGGAGCTGATGTCGCTGGTCGGGCTTGATCCGCGGTTTCTCAATCGCTATCCGCACAGCTTTTCAGGCGGACAGCGTCAACGGATCGGGATCGCGCGATCGCTTGCACTGAAACCCGAATTGTTGATTTGCGATGAGCCGGTTTCGGCGTTGGATGTGTCGGTACAGGCCCAGATATTGAATTTCGTCAAGGATCTTCAAAAAGAACTTGGGCTTACATATATTTTTATTTCCCATAACCTGGCAGTAATAAATTATGTCGCCGACCGGATCGCCGTTATGTGCGCCGGGCGTCTGGTCGAAACCGCACCGCGCGAAGAACTATTCCGCAATCCGATACACCCCTATACCAATGCGCTGCTGGCCGCCGTTCCGGAACCCGATCCGGATTCGCCGCTTGATCTATCGCTATTGATGGAGGGAAGGGCGTCGACGCCCGAGGCGTGGCCCGCACCCTTTACGGTAACCCCGGACAACAAGCTGGAACTGGTGGATATTGGGGAAGAGCATTTCGTCCGCATGGACCCGGCGGCTTCCGCCAAATTAGCTGCGGCCAATTGATTCTAAGGTGCTAACACGATGAGATCGACGGGGTCTTTGAGCCCCTCGACTCTCCGTTGGCCCCGGCGTTCCGGTTCCGTAACGGCGCGGTATCCTTGGGCAATGGCCTTTTCATAGGCGACCGCATCGGTAAGAGCACGAACTTTTTCGTCCTTTGTGAATTTTTCCAACTTGGCCGACCGGTTCACCGCATCGCCAATGACGGTATATTCCAGCCGCGTGTCGTCACCGACCGCGCCGAAAATAATCTGGCCGGTAGCGACAGCGACGCCGACGCGTAGCTCGGGTTTTCCATTGGCCATGCGGTCGGATTTCCAGCCTTCGACCGCTTCGATAATGGCATCAGCGGCGCGCATGGCATCGGCCGCATAGGTCGTGCTGGCAGCCGCCGCGCCGAATGTCGCCATGATTCCGTCGCCCATGAATTTATCGATCGCGCCGCCCTGGGCTTGAATTATCGGAACAACGAGACGCTGATATTCGGCCAGCGTGGCCATCAATTCATCGGGATCGACAGTGGTGGCATAGCCGGTAAAACCACGGATATCGCTGTTGAGTATGGCGGCTGTTCTTGCCCGGCCACGACCGATTCCAACCTCCTGTTCTGAGGCGGTGATTTGCTGCACGATTTCAGGCGAGAAAAACCGTGACAGATCTTGCGCCGCGGCCCGTTCAGCGACCGCCCGGGTCAATAAACGCCGCGCCCGCGAAATCGCCACCGCTAAAATTACCGTCACGGTCAATATGGAAATGACCTTGTCCAGCTCCGCCCCGATCAGAATGGAGTTTGAGGTCATGTAATAAATATAATTCCGCGTAATCATTTCCATGCCACCCGAGGCATAGACCGCATAAACCGCCAACACGATCCAACCAATCGCGGCCACACACCCCGCGAAAACCACGAAGCGGGCCTCGAATCGCAGGGCGCGGAGTGCAATGAAAATGAACACGTAGAGCAGGGTGGGCACCTTCAGATAAAAAGAAGGCGGTTGCACATACTGTATATGAAAGCTCCAGATCAGCCCGAACAACAGCGCCATATCGATGACCACCGAAGCATAAAGGATGGCGTCGGGCAGACGACCGCGATAAGCGAGATAAAGTCGCAAGACGGTAAATAAAAGATAGAAGCTCAAGACCCACGGCACCGGCGTAAATGGAACATCCGATGAAAATGTTTTTGGCGATACCGCATACAGACCACCAAACAACATGACGATAATGAGCTGGGACCAACCGATCAGCCGCTCGCTGGCATCCTGTTGCATTTGCACGACCCGGGATACGCGTTCGGGAAGATTTTCATAATCCGTTTCGGATTCCGGTGGTCGGAGGTGACCGGAGCTCATTTCAATTCGGCCGAATTGACTGGCGTCCGCTTCTTGAGCCACAGGCTGGATTCGACAGCACCGTCCATCAGAGGAAGACGCTCAACAACCGTGCCGGCAAGTTTCTCGCTCATCCGGGTCACCGCGTATTGGCTGGCAAACAGAATATCGACGGCGCCGCCGGTAATCAACGGCGCGACGCCAAGCTGCTCATTATAACCGCGCCATGTCCAGTTTTGCGGATAATCATCGGGCAGAAAGACGTCGTGAAAATGGATCACCACGCCGGCCGCCAAATTTGGCAAAATACGATTTAGCAGGAAATCCACATCGCTGCCGGGCATTAGAATATGGCTGGAATCGATAAACAGGATATCGCCGGGCGCCAATTCGGCGAACAGCGCTTCATCTGCCTCATGGGCCTTGCATTGGATATGTTCGATATGGAGCGCGTCAGTGGTCGCGCGTGGCGCCGGATCGATGGAGATGATGCGGGTTTCCAGCCCGCCATCGCTTACCGCCCGGGCAATGAAGCGCGTTGAATGGCCGGAACCGATTTCGATAATCCGCGCGGGGCGCTGTCGATGCACCATGCAGTAGGCAGCGGCGGCGTCGAGGCGGGGAAACCAGCCCTGGTTCCAACGTGGTTGTTGGCCCGGGCCCCCGTTGATGGCGTCCAACCTCGGAGCAAGGGTATTTATCTCGTCAATCAGGCTGGATATATCGGATTGATACCGATCGAATATTTCTTCAAGCGCCGGATATGGAGAAACGGTTCCGGGCTCGGGCAAGTCCGCCGCATAACGATAGGGAATGAAATAACCTCGCCGGGCGACGCCAAATACCGTCATCAATCCCATGAACAGGTAACGGCTTCGGCGTCGCAGGTGACGATAAATTGTTTTCAAAAAAATAGTCCGTTGACCTGCATTCCGCCAGTGCCGCAAATCCCTCAGGGTGTCAGGGTCATGCCCTCGCGGGCCAGGACCGCACCTGGAAATTCACGATCAACTGCTTCCGCCACGGCGTCAAGCTCATCGTCGCTGCGGCCAGGAAGATGGTGGTAGATCACCGGAATCTTTACCCCGGCCTCGCGACACAGCCGCAAGCATTCCTGCCAGGTTGAGTGGCCCCAGCCCTGGAATTTTAGAAATTCTCCATCGCTGTACATTCCGTCATAGATCACGATATCGGCGCCATCGATCAATTTAAGAATATTTTGGT